>JBBDQS010000143.1 GCA_040905805.1 Egibacteraceae bacterium
CATCGTGCGCGCGGCGCTGTCCGCCCCGCTGTACTGGATCGCGGCCAACGCCGGCGCAAACGGCTTCCTGGTCGTGGACCGTGTGACGAGCGCCAAGACCGGCCACGGCTGGAACGCCCTCACCGACGAGTACGGCGACCTGCTCGCCCGGGGCGTCATCGACCCCGCGAAGGTCACACGGTCGGCGCTGGAGAACGCCGCTTCGATCGCGGCGATGCTGCTCACCACCGAGATTCTGGTCGCCGACATGCCCGAGGTCGAGGACGGCGCGGGCGAAGACGACCACGGCATGGGCGGCGCGGGCTACTGAGCCGAGGGAGATCATGCGACACGACGTCGCTGGTGTGACCATCGAGCTGACCACCGGGGACATCACCGAGCAGTCCGATGTCGAGGTTGTCGTCAACGCCGCCAACGCGGAGCTGCTGCCCGGCGGCGGCGTCGCCGGGGCCATCCACCGTGCCGCTGGCCCCGCCCTGGCCGACGAGTGCGCGGACCACGCACCCATCAGCCCTGGCCAGTGCGTCCTCACCGCAGGCCATGCGCTGCCCAACCGCCACGTCCTCCACTGTCTCGGTCCGGTCTACGGCATCGACGAGCCGGCCGACCGCCTGCTCGCCGACTGCTACCGCAACGCGCTGCTACTCGCCGACGACCACGGGCTGGTCTCCGTCGCCTTCCCCGCCATCTCCACCGGCGCCTTCGGCTACCCGCTGCGCGAAGCGGCTGAGATCGCGCTCGGCACCGTGGTCGACACGGTCCCGCAGCTCCGCTCGCTCACCACCGTCCGCCTCGTCCTGTTCGACGAGACCGCTCTCCAGGCGCACCAGCACGCCCTCGCGAGGGTGACCAGCAGCGGCTGATGGCCCGCACACTCCTGGCGCGGCGGGCGCCGGCGCCCAGGACACCGGGGTGCGGTCCGTCACCTGCCGGTCCCGGGTCTCGCCGGTCCGGGCGCCGTCACCGGAAAGGGCTGTTCGCCAGGTTCGGGCCTCACCTCATGGTGACCCGTGCCACTGCGGTGCCGGTGCTGACCTCGGTGGTGTGCGCGCTCGTGACCACCACGGTCCGCGGGCACTGGGCCCGAGGTGCAGGTCGGCAGCCTTACCTAATCGCCACCGCCGGGCGGGCTGCGCAGGGCGCGGCCACAGGGTGGGCAGAGACCGGCGTCGTCCAGGGCCGTCCGCGGCGGCGCGTCGCAGCGCCAGCAGCGGCCGTCGTCGAGCGGCGGCGGCGCGTCCGAGACGACCATGCGGTCGTCGGGGTCCCGAGCGTGGAGCACGACCGTGCCGAACTCGGTGCCGACTACGCGCGCCGGCGCTGCGTCGCGGCGTTCGGGCCCGTCCGGGCCTACAGAGGGTGTGGCCATCCCCAGCATCGTACCGACCGCGCCAGGGCCCACCGCCGCTGAGACGTGAATCGCCCGAGCCTGCGAGGGCGATTCTCTGCTGTGCCGGGTGTGGGGGGGGCGCGCCAGCGACCGCCATGAGGTGCAGACCCGATCACCCGTCCGTCGGTGAGGGGTGCGCCGGGGGCGACGGGGCCGGGCCCGGCTCTGGCCCCCACACGGCGCGCGCCGTGTCGGCGACGAGCCGCAGCTTGGCCGCCTGCTCGGCCGACGACAGGGCGTTGCCGACCACCGACGTGGCAAAGCCGCACTGGGTCGACACCGCCAGGCGCTCCAGCGGCACGTACGCAGCAGCCTCGTGCACACGCGCGACGAGGGCGGCGCGATCCTCGAGTCGTCCGGACTTCGTCGTCACCAGGCCGAGGACGACCTCTTTGTCGTCGGGGACCGCGGCGAGGGGCGCGAACCCGCCGGAACGCTCGTCGTCGTACTCGAGCATGAGGCGGGTGGCGGCCACCGTGGGGAACACGCGCTCGGCGAGGCGTTCGTAGCCGCCGGCGACCAGCCAGCGGCTGGCCTGGTTGCCCCGGCACAGATGGAACGCGAAGGTCACCTGCGGGTTGCGGGTCATCACCGCGTTGTCGAGCTCCAGGCTGAAGGCGAGCCAGTCGTCGGCGGCCACGCCCCGGCTCTCGTAGAACTGCCGGTACCCCGGATCCAGGAGCATCGTGTAGTGCGGCGCGTCCAGCTGCAGGTAGGTCGCGCCCAGTCGGGCCAGCTCGTCCACCTCCTCGGCGAGCAGACGCGTCACGTCGGCGAGGAAGTCCTCGAGTCGACGGTAGGCCGCTGGGGGCCGGCGAGGATCCCAGAAGTTGGCGAACAGGCTGGGGCTGGGCAGCGTGACCTTCACGAGCCGGTCGGTGCGCCCGCGCACGTAGGTGAACTCCTCGCCTGACAGGAACCGCGTGCGCTCCAGCCGGCCGGTGACCGCCAGATCGGGCCGGGCGACGGTGTGGTCGCCGACCTGATCACCGTGCCAGCGGCCCCACAGGAACGCGTCGAGGCCCCAGTCGCCGAAGCCCGCCACGGCCTCGGCGAGCTGGCTCTGAAACGACAGTCGCCGCTGCTCCCCGTCGGTGACGACGGCGAGCCCGCAGCGCTCCTGCAGCTGCAGGCAGGCGTCGACGGCGGCGTCCTCCACGGCCTTGAAGGCCGCGTGGGACAGCTCGCCGCGGGTGTGCGCCTGCCGGGCCTGCGCCAGCCCCTCGGCGCGCAAGAGGCTGCCCACCACGTCACTGCGCGCCCCAACCACCCGTCGCACTCTAGTCCGCGCGCCGGGGTGCGTCCTGTCGCAACGGTGCCCAGTCGCGCCGACCGAACCCACGTCGCGCACCCTGGCTCCGGTGCCGGCGGGCGCGCCCTCGGCGAGGTCCGCCCCGCGCTCGTCGGGGCGCCGGCCCGACTAGAGGTACAGGGGCCCGGGTGGGTCCACCAGGCGCCGAAGGCGCCACGCGGCCTGCACCGCGCGGCACAGCGCCGCGGTGAAGTCCTCGGGCAGCAGCGCCAGCGACCCGCCGTCGAGCTGCTCGTCGACCAGCTCGGCGGAGTCCGCGGCGACCTTCTCCAGCGCTTCGGCGGCGCGGCGCACGGCCTCGCCCTCGGTGCTGTCGGGGTCGACCTGCGGCACGTCGGCATCGGCGGCGACCAGGGCGACCTCCAGGCGGCGGCTCGCGTCGGGGAACAAGCGGTCCTCGAGCTCACCCACCGCCTCGGCGATGCGCATCGCCGCGTCGACGTGGACCTCCAGCGGGGCAGGACCGTCCTCGGCGTCGTCTCCCCGGTGGGCCGACACGACGTCGGCCAGCGCCACCGGGTAGGACCGGCCGTCCTCGGGGAACGCGAGCCACTGGCCCCCGAGCGCCGGCTGCCCCTCCTCCACCCATACGAACCGGTACACGAGGCGGTCGTCCACGGTAGTCATGCCCTGCAGGCTACCGGCTCGCCACCCCGCCCAGTCACAGCGGTCTGCTATCATACACCTGTTCGAATACCGGCCCCGGGGGGGTACGCCATGGACGCTGTCTGTGCTGTGGGACCGTGCCGCCGACAGGTGTCCTGCCGGGGTTGGTGCAGCGCGCACTACACGCGTTGGCGCAAGCACGGCGACGTCCTGGCGCACGTGCCCGTCGGCGGGCCCACGAAGCCGGCGACGTGCACGCTCGAGGAATGCGACGACCCCCACTACTGCCAGGGGCTCTGCGAGATGCACTACCGCCGCCGGCAGCGCACCGGTGACGTCCGCGCCGGCGAGCCCAAGCGCGGGACCGCCGACCCCGACCCCTGCGCGGTGGCGCGCTGCCCCCATCCCGCTGAAGCACGCGGCTGGTGCCACGGGCACTACCTGCGCTACCTGCGCGACGGGGACGTCAACGCCGACGAACCCCTGTCCCGGCGCAAGCAACCTGAGGTCTGCACGGTCGCGGGCTGCCGCAACACCACAGGCAGCCACGGCCTGTGCGGGACCCACCGGGAGCGCCGCAACAAGCACGGCGACGTCCTCGCCGGCACCGCGGTCCGTCCCCAGACCCGTCTGCAGCCACCAGCATCCTGCATCGTGACGACCTGCCGGGGGGAGCCCGGAGAATGGGGCCTCTGTGCGACCCACTACGACCGACAGGTCGAGAACCGGGACGTCTTGTCACTCGAGAAGCTGCGGACCCTGACCGGAAGCGGTGGGTTGAGCCATGGGTACCGCAAGCTGCCGGTGCCGCCGGCCCTCCGCTCTCTCAGTGCGGGCGAGCGCACGTCGAGGATCGTGACGGAGAGTAATCGCAGTACCCCCGAGCGGATTTGAACCGCCGTTACCGCCTTGAGAGGGCGGCGTCCTGGGCCGCTAGACGACGGGGGCGCTGGACACTTCTGCCGAGGCAGGAAGCGTTGCTCGGGGGGAAGGACTCGAACCCTCAATAACTGGACCAGAACCAGCCGTGTTACCGATTACACCACCCCCGAAGGGTGAACCACCACGCTACCAGCGCCCCCCCAGGCGTTCAAACACCCCACGCCCTGGCCTGGCGAGCGCCTACGCGGCCACGAGCGGGCGGGCGGCGCGGATGCGCTCCACGACGACACCCCGGTCGAGCAGTGCCAAGGTCTCGGGCAGCGGGGGGCTGACGGCGTCACCGGCGACCGCGACCCGCACCGGCTGGAAGGTCTTGCCCCGACCGAGGTCGAGCTCCGCGGCCACGCCGTCAAGCGCCGCCATGATCGACTCGGCGCTCCACTCCCCCACGGACTCCAGGGCCGGCGCGGCCGCGTCGAGCACCTCGCCGGCTCGGCCCTTGAGGTGCTTGGCGACCGCCTTGTCGTCGAAGACGACCTCGTCGCGGAAGCAGAAGGCCACCAGGGACACCGCCTCGGCCAGGGTCTGGATGCGCTCGCGCAGCAGGGGCGCCAGGTCGATCAGGAGCTGCTGCTCGGCGGGCGTCGCCGGCAGTCCGACGAGCCCCTCGGCGTTCAGGTAGGGCACGAGCGCCTCGGCGAGCCCGGTGTCGGACAGCTCCTTGATGCGGTCGCCGTTCAGGCTGCGCAGCTTGGCCTCGTCGAAGAACGCGGGGTTGCGCCCCACCCGCTCGAAGCTGAAGCGCTCGACCAGCTCGTCGCGCTCGAAGCGCTCGGTCCGGTCGTCGTAGCTCCACCCGCACAGGGCCAGGAAGTTCACCATCGTGTCCGGCAGGAAGCCCTGGCGGCGGAACTCGCCGACGGCGACCGAGCCGTGGCGCTTGGACAGCGGCTTGCGGTCCTCCCCCACGAGCAGCGGCAGGTGCGCGAACGTGGGGCGACCGGCGTCCGCGGGCCGGGGCGGAAAGCCGTTCTCGGCGAGCAGGCGATCGATGAGGCCCTCGGCGAGCACCGCGTCGTGCACGAGCATCTGGCGGGGCGTGGCCGCGAGGAGATCCTCGCCGCGGGCCACCAGGGTGATACCCATCGCGAGGTCGTCCACGGCGTTGGCCAGGAAGTAGGTCGGCGAGCCGTCGGCGCGTTGCACGATGAAGTCCGAGACGTCCTTCCACGCGAACTCGACCCGCCCGCGGATCCGATCCTCGAACGACACCGTCCCCGCGTCGGGGGTGCGCAGCCGGATCACCGGCCGGCGACCCTCGGCGAGGTAGGCCTCGCGCTGCTGGTGGGTCAGGTCACGGTGCCCGCCCGCGTACCCCGGTGGGCGTCCCGCCGCCTGGGCAGCACGCCGGTCGGCGTCGAGCTCCTCGCTGGTCTCGTAGGCGTCGTAGGCGACACCGGCCTCGAGCAGTGCCGCGGTCGCCGCCGCGTGCAGCGGGCTGCGCTCGCTCTGCAGGTACGGCCCGTGTGCCCCACCGCGGTCCGGTCCCTCGTCCCAGTCGAGCCCCAGCCACCGCAGGGCCTCGTAGATGCCCTCAGCGGCCTCCTGGGACACCCGGCCGGCGTCGGTGTCCTCGACCCGCAGGACGAACGCGCCGCCGCTGCCGCGGGCGTACAGCCAGTTGTAGAGGGCGGTGCGCGCGTTGCCCACATGCAGGGATCCGCTGGGGGCCGGGGCGATGCGGACACGGGGGGCGGGCATACGGGCCTCTCACTCGTCGGCGATGACAGGGTTCGACAGCGTACCGATGCCGTCGACCTCGACCTCGACCGTGTCGCCGGCGGCGAGGGGACCCACGCCCGCCGGGGTCCCCGTCAGCAGGACGTCACCCGGCAGCAGGGTCGCGAAGGCCGAGCAGTGGGCGACCAGCGCCGCGACCCCGGACACCAGATCGCCCGTGGTTCCGTCCTGGCGGGTCTCGCCGTTGACCCGGCAGCGCACGCCGAGCCCGGTTGCCGGATCGATCCCGGTCTCGATCCACGGTCCCAGCGGGCAGAACGAGTCGAAGCCCTTCGCACGCGTCCACTGCCCGTCGCGGGCCTGCAGGTCCCGGGCGGTCACGTCGTTGGCGCACGTATAGCCGAACACGTAGCCGAGCGCGTCGTCGACGGACACCTTGCGGGTCAGCACGCCGATCACGACCGCGAGCTCCGCCTCGTGTTGGACGTCCTCGGAGAGGGCCGGCAGCCGGATGGGCTCGCCGGGCCCGATGACCGCGGTGGCGGGCTTGGAGAAGATCAGCGGCTCGACCGGCACCTCCCCACCCATCTCCGCCGCGTGGTCGGCGTAGTTCTTGCCGACGCAGAGGATCTTCGACGGGATGATCGGGGCGAGCAGCCTGACCTTGTCGAGCGGCGCCGCCTGGTTGGTGAGTCGGAACTCGGTGAAGGGGTGACCGGCGATCAGCACGACGTGGTCGTCGCGGACCACGCCGAACTCCGGTCCATCCGGGCGGGCGACGCGGGCGATGCGCACGGTGTCGGGCTCCTCGGTGGACGGTGGGGCAGCCTAACCGACCGGGCTCCAGCTCAACGGCCCTCCGTCGCCCGCCGCAGGCCGTAGGCGTAGGCGTCGGCCATCGCCAGCCACGACGCCTCGATGACGTTGGCGGACACCCCGACCGTGTCCCACTCGTCCTCGCCGTCGCTGGAGCGGATCAGCACCCGGGTGGTCGCGGCGGTACCCGAGTCCGAGTCCAGGATGCGCGCCTTGTAGTCGGCCAGGTGCAGCTTGGTGAGGTCGGGGAAGCGGCCGTTGACGGCTGCACGGAAGGCGTGGTCGAGCGCGTCGACCGGCCCGCTGCCCTCCCCGGTGCCGATCAGCCGCTCGCCACCCTCGTCCGCCGCCCCGACCCAGAGCTTGATCGTCGCCTCGGCGACCACCCGCCCGTCGTCGCGGTGCTCGACGATGGTCCGGAAGCTCTCCAGGGTGAACGTCTGCGCGTCCTCGCCCATCTCGCTGCGCACCAGCAGCTCGAAGGACGCGTCGGCGGCCTCGAACGAGTAGCCCGCGTGCTCGAGGTCCTTGACCCGCTCGAGCACCCGGTTCACCGCCTCGTCGTCGTCGGCCAGGTCCAGCCCGAAGTCCTTGCCCTTGAGGACGATCGTGGACCGCCCGGCGAGCTCGCTGACCAGCAGGCGCAGCGCGTTGCCCACCCGCGCCGGCTCGGTGTGCTGGTAGAGGTCGTCGCGCTTGGCCAGTGCGGACACGTGCAGGCCGGCCTTGTGCGCGAAGGCGGCATGGCCGACGTAGGGGGCGTGCGGATCGGGCGTGAGGTTCATGACCTCGGCGACCGTGTGCGCCACGTGGGACAGGCGGCGCAGGTCGTCGTCGCCGACCACGTCCATGCGCAGCTTCAGCTTCAGGTTCGCGATGATGGACATGAGGTTGGCGTTGCCGCAGCGCTCGCCGATGCCGTTGACGGTGCCCTGGACGTGGGCCGCCCCGGCCCGGACGGCCACGAGCGAGTTGGCGACCGCGCAGTCCGTGTCGTTGTGCACATGGACGCCGACCTGGGTGGTGCCGAGACCGGCCACCTGGCGGACCACCGCCTCGACCCGGTCGGGCAGGGCGCCGCCGTTGGTGTCGCAGAGCACGACGCACTCGGCGCCCGCGTCGGCGGCAGCGGCCACGACCTCCAGGGCGTAGCCCTCGTCGCGGGCGTGGCCGTCGAAGAAGTGCTCGGCGTCGAAGAAGACCCGTCGGCCCGCCGAGCGCAGCAACCGCACCGAGTCGGCCACCATGGCCAGGTTCTCCTCGCCGGTCGTGCCGATCGCCTCGGTCACGTGCAGCACGTCGGACTTGCCGACCAGGCACACCACCGGGGTCTCCGCACCGAGCAGCGCCGCCAGGGAGGGATCGCTGTCGGCCGCCCGGCCGGGACGGCGGGTCATCCCGAACGCCGTGAGGACCGCCCGCTGCAGCGCGAGCTCCCCGTCCGCCGCCCGCCGGAAGAACTCGGTGTCCTTGGGGTTCGCGCCCGGCCATCCACCCTCGATGAAGCCGACGCCAAGCGAATCGATCTCCCGGGCGACCCGCAGCTTGTCGGCCACGGTCAGGGAGATCCCCTCGCGCTGGGTGCCGTCGCGCAGGGTGGTGTCGTACAGGTCAACAGGCACAGGCCAACCTTCTCGTCCGAGGCTGCCCGGCCGGCTCCGCAGGTTGGCGGTGGCGGTCTGCCGTGCCGCCGCCCCTGCGGGCCGGCACGGACACCGGTCCTACAGGAGCAGTCCGATAATGCTGATCGCGCGCACGGACGTGCCGGTCGCGGGGCGACCCGTGCAAGCCGTGCAGGCCGTGCAGACGATGTGCGCAGCGTTCATGCCTTGCAGTGTGCCGGTTCGGGCCGGCACGCACAACCGCCGGCCGCCTGTCACCGCCAATCCGGCCGGCGGGGGGCCCCGAAGCACTTGGGGGCGGCCGGCGGCGCACGACGGCCGACCGAGCGCGACCGGCCGCCCCTCATGCCATCGATGCCGGGAGGAGTGCGCAATGGGCTACCGGCCCGTTCTGCGCAGCGAGGACCTGCCCCTGGGCGAGGGCAGCGGTGGCGGGGGTGGCACCCGGCTGCGCGACCAGGCCCTCGAGACGACCGTCAGCCGCCCGGTGTTCCACACCACCGAGGTGGCTGAGCAGGAGGTCCTGCTCACACGACTCGCGTCGGGTGAGGTGGTGGCGTTCCAGGCCACCTGCCCGCACCAGGCCATATCGCTCACGCGGGCTTCGGTCTTCGACGGCGCCGTGCGCTGCCCGCAGCACTACTACCTGTACGACCCGAAGACCGGCCGCAACATCCTGCCGACCGAGGACGCGTCGCCAGCGGCGCTGGCACGACTGCAGCCCGGCCATCTCACGACCTACCCCGTCCGCGAGGGCGACGGTTGGATCCACGTGGGTGATGCCCCGAACCCGCCGCCACCGGACCGGCCGGCCCCGTCGGCGGGCGCGACACCGGCGCCGGCGCCAGCGCCGGCTTGCAACCCGGCCGACGGGCGCCCCATCGAGCACCCGGTGGAGGAGGTCTCGGCCACGGCCGGCGGCGACATCACGCTGGATCTGCTCACCGTGGTCCGCCCGGGCCACCTCTGGCACATCGCGGTGCGCGGCTCGGCGGTGGCCCTGCGTGGCCAGGTCTTCCAGGCACCACGGACCTGCCAGGTGCGCCTGTCCGCGCTCGGGGCCGGGCACGCAACCGTGCGGTGCGCCTACGGCCTGCCCTGGTGCGACCAGCCCCGCGAGGTGCGCACGTTCTCCGTGCGCGTCGCGACCTACTCGCGGACGTAGTCGACCATGTGGCGGTACCGGTCGTTCTTGCCCTTGACGACGTCGAAGAACAGGTCCTGCAGCTGCTTGGTCATGGGGCCGGGGGCGCCGATCTCGCGATCGTCGACGGAGCGGATCGGGACCACCTCGGCCGCCGTGCCCGTGTAGAAGGCCTCGTCGGCCAGGTACAGGTCCTGGCGCAGCAGGGTGGTCTCCTCGAACGGCAGGTCGAGGTCGGCGGCGAACTCGATGACCGAGTCGCGGGTGATGCCCCGCAGGACGCCCTCCGCGAGCGGCGGGGTCAGCAGCGTCCCGTCACTGACGACGAAGACGTTCTCCCCGGACCCCTCGGCGACATGACCCTGGTCGTTGAGGAGGATGGCCTCGTCGTAGCCGGCCTTCAGCGCCTCGACCTTGGCCAGCGACGAGTTGATGTAGACCCCGCAAGCCTTCGTGCTCGTCGGGATCATGTTCGTCCCTATGCGCTGCCAGGACGACACCTTGGCCCGCACCCCGTTCTGGAGCCCCTCGTCGCCCAGGTAGGTGCCCCACGGCCAGATGGCGATGGCGACCCGCACCTGGCTCGGCAGCGGGTTCAGGCCCATCTCGCCGTAGCCGAGGTAGACCAGCGGGCGGATGTAGCAGGAGTCCACGCCGTTGACGCGGATCAGCTCCCTGGTGGCCTCCATGAGCTCGTCGACGCTGAACCCGACGTCCATCTGCAGGATCCGGGCGGAGCGGTGCAGCCGCTCCATGTGCTTGCGGTGCTGGAAGATCGCCGGGCCGCGGGCCGTCTCGTAGGCGCGGATGCCCTCGAAGACCCCCCAGCCGTAGTGCAGCGTCGGGGTCAGGATGTGGATCTTGGCGTCGTCCCAGTCGACGAGGTCGCCATCCATCCAGATCTTCTCCACTTGGGGGATGGGCATGGTGCTCAGGCTCCTTTGTCCGCGGGCGCCGCTGCGGGCGACGCAACCGCTGCCGCGACGAGGTCGCCGATCTCCTCCGTCGAGTATCCCATCTCCGGGCCGCCCATGGCGCCCAGGCGGGGCAGCACCGCCGTCGCGGCGGCCTCCACCGCCGTGGCGGCCTCCGGCTCCCCGAGATGGTCGAGGCAGAGCGCCGCGCTGAGCACCGCCGCGACCGGGTTCGCCCAGCCGCGGCCGGCGATGTCGGGGGCGGACCCGTGGACGGGCTCGAACATGCTCGGGGCGGTCCGGTCGGGGTTGAGGTTGCCGCTGGCCGCGAGCCCCAGCCCCCCCTGCACCGCCGCGCCGAGGTCGGTGATGATGTCGCCGAAGAGGTTGTCGGTGACCACCACGTCGAAGCGCTCGGGGGCGGTCACCAGGTACAGACAGGCCGCGTCGACGTGGACGTAGTCGACTTCGACCGCGGGGTGGTCCCGGCGGGCGGCGTCGACCGTGCGCTGCCACAGGTCTCCGGCGTAGGTGAGCACGTTGGTCTTGTGGCACAGGGTCAGGTGGCCGCGCCTGGCCTCGGCCCGTGACAGCGCATGGCGCACGACGCGCTCCACCCCCCGCCGGGTGTTGATCGACTCCTGCGTCGCCACCTCGTGGGGGGTGTCGCGGTAGACCACGCCACCCGCCCCGGCGTAGAGCCCCTCGGTGTTCTCGCGCACGATCACCAGGTCGCAGCGCTCCCCGGTCAGGCCGACCACCGGGGAGACCGCGCCCGGGTACAGCCGCACGGGCCGCAGGTTGACATACTGGTCGAACGCGAAGCGCAGCCGCAGCAGCAGGCCGCGTTCCAGCACCCCCGGTGCGACCTCGGGCGTGCCGACGGCCCCGAGCAGGATCGCGTCGTGGCCCCGCAGCTCGTCCTCCACGCTGTCCGGCAGGACCTCCCCGGTCCGCAGGTACCGGCGCCCGCCCAGGTCGAAGTCCGTGGTCTCGACGGTGAACCCCGCCATCGCCCCGGCGGCGTGCAGGGCCTTGCAGGCCTGCGCGGTGACCTCCGGGCCGATGCCGTCCCCCCCGATCACCGCGAGACGGTAGCTGCGCATCGTCGCTCCTTCCTCGCCGTGGCGGCCCGCTCCGGGCAGCTCTCGCAAATGGGGCTGAGTCTACGTGGACAGATGCACGCCCTCTGCGCACAGCCGGTGGCGCAGCCCGTCCACCCCGTCGAAACGGTGCGCCCGGATCCCGGCCGCCTGCGCCGCGACGCAGTTCTCGGCGCGATCGTCGACGAACAGGCAGTCCCCCGGGTCGTGGCCGATGCGGGCCAGCAAGCGGTCGAAGAACTCGGGGGCGGGCTTGCGGACGCCGAGGTGGTGGCTGGCGTAGACCCCGTCGAAGCAGTCGGCGAAGGCGAACCGCTGCGCCAGCTCCTCGACCCACACCGGGTAGTTGCTGGCCGTGTACGTCTCCACCACCCCACCGAGAGCGGCCAGCAGCTCCTGCATACCGGGCAGCCACCGGTAGCCGTCCCGGCGGACCCGGTGGAACACCTCGCGGTCGAAGGCGTGGGGGCACTGCGGGTCGGCATAGAAGGCACGGGTGAACGTGGCCTCGTCGATGGCGGCGATCTCGAAGTCCGCCCAGGAGCTCGGATGGACCAAGGGGATGACCGTCTCCAGGTCGAGGCCGGTCGCGGCCTCGACCGCCTCCCGGAACGGGTCGTGGATGACGGTGCCCATGAGATCGAACAGGAGCGCGCGTGGCATGCGCCCAGTGTGCCGCCCGGCCGGCCCGCTCGGGCGGCCCCGCGTCTGGCAGGATGGGGCCAGGGAGGAACCCCATGACATCAGTCCTGCACGGCACCGCCACCACCCTGCGCCCGGTCCGGCCCGAGGACGCCGACACGCTCGCCGACATCCTGGCAGACCCTGAGGTGTCCCGATGGTGGGGGCGGTACGACCCGGATCGGGTCCGCAGGGACCTCATCGAGGCCGACGACACCGTCGTGTACGCCGTCGAGCTGGACGGCGAGGTCATCGGGTCCATCCAGTACGTCGAGGAGCGCGCGCCCGACTACCGCCATGCCAGCCTCGACATCTTCCTGCGCAGCACCTGGCACGGCAAGGGGCTGGGCACCGACGCGGTGCGGACCCTGACCCGCCATCTCATCCACGACCGGGGCCACCATCGCCTGACGATCGACCCGAGCGTGGACAACGAGAAGGCCATCCGCACCTACAAGCGCGTCGGGTTCCGGGAGGTCGGGGTGATGCGCCGTTACGAGCGCAACCCCGACGGGGAGTGGCAGGACTGCCTGCTGATGGACCTGCTCGAGCCGGACCTGGACTAGGTCCGCCCGCCAGGATGCACGTCCTGCAATCACGAGTGCTGCTGCGCCCCGGCGACTTCGACGCGGCCGTGGAGTTCTACGAGCGCCGGCTCGGGATGGTCCGCTACCGCGAGTGGGGCCGGCGTCCGCGACGGGGGGTCGTGTACTTCCTGGGGGGCGGCTTCCTGGAGCTGTCGGAGGGTTGCGAACCCGGCCCGGTGGTGGGACCGCGCCTCTGGTTGCAGGTCGCCGACGCCGAGGCCGCCCGCGAGGAGCTGGCGGCCGCGGGGGTCACCATCTCCGCCGAGCCCGAGCGCAAGCCCTGGGGGCTGATCGAGCTCAGCGTGCACGATCCGGACGGGCTCGAGCTCGTGATCGTGGAAACCCCCGGCGACCATCCGCTGCGCCGTCGCGACTAGCGTTCCCGGCAGTGCTCGACGATGGAGGACCAGCCGCCCTCGCCGGCGGACTCGATGACGTGGTCGGCCAGCGCCAACGCCGCGTCGCAGCCGTCGCGCACCACGCAGGAGATCGCGGCGCCGTGGAGCAGCTCCACGTCGTTCGCCCCGTCGCCGACGGCGAGCACCCGTCCCGGATCGATGCGCTGCTCGCGACAGTAGGCCAGCACACCCTCCCACTTGCTGGTCTGGGGCGGCCGGACGGTGATCGTGGCACCGGGGAAGTACGCGTCGTGGGTCACGGTCGCCGTGCCCGCACCGCGCAGGCTGCCGGCGACCGCCGCGACCGGTGCGCGGCCGCCGTCCACCACGACGAAGGCGTACACCGCCTCGGACGCCACCGCCTGATCGAGGTCGCCGCGGCCGAGCCCGTCGCCGATGTGGGCCAGGTGCAGGGCGTGCGTGGAGGGCTCCGGGCCGACGAGCACGTCGATGTCGGGACGGTTGACGTACACCGCCGGTGACAGCCCGGCCGTGGTGAACGCCGACAGGGTGGCGACCGCGTCGGCAGGGCGGAAGCACGCCTCGTGGAAGCACCGGCCGTCGCTGAGGTGGTAGCCCATCGCGCCGTCGAGCAGCACCGCCGGCAGCTCGAGGCGGTGGCGGTGCAAGGAGGCGGCCGCGCTGCGCAGCCGGCGTCCCGTGGCCACGAGGACGGGGACCTGACGGCTCGCCAGCTCGTGCAGCGCGGCGAGGGTGCGCTCGTGCACCCGCTCGTCGGCATCCCACAGGGTGCCGTCGAGATCGGTGACCACCAGGGAGATGCCGGATGTCATGGCGTTTCCGAGGGTAGCGCGGTGGGCGCCCGTCACGGGCGGTGGCGCACTCAACGCACCGTCAGGGTGGTGGTGGCGGCCTCCCGCTGGCCGTCGACCTCGCCGACGACCTCGATCCGGTAGGCGCCGGGAGCGGGGAGATCCACCGCGGGTCCGGTGTAGTGGCCGGGTCCCGAGTCCAGCAGGCGCGGCTCGACGCTCCTCCCACCGCGGGACAGGGTCACGGTCACGTCCTCGGTCTCGCGCAACCCCCCGGTGTCGTCGAAGAAGTACACGTGCAGCTCGTTCGTCCCCGCTCGGGCGGGCGCCAGCGTGAGCTCGACCTGCCCACCGGCGAAGCCCGTCCGGACGGCTTCCAGGCGGGCAGCCGCCTCCACGTCGGCCGGCGTGCCCGAGGCCAGCGCCGTCGCGGAGCCGAACGCGGCGAGCATGAGGGTGACCTCGGCGGCCGCGATCTTGCGGAACACCGGTCGTGCGGCCTGCGCGTGACCGATCCGCGGCAGCAGCCGGCGGCGGTTCCACCAGCCCAGCGACCCGATCGCCGCGAACAAGGCGATCTTGAGCAACACCACCCGACCCCAGGTCGTGTCGAACAGCTGCCCGACCGCATCCGTGTGCATCACCGTGTTGACCACCCCCGTGGCCAGGACCGCCGCGAGCGCCCAGCCGGCCAGCCGGCTGAACCGTCGGGTCGGCCCGGTGACGTCGGTGTCCGGGGCACTGCGCCAGATGAGCCCTGCGGTCACCGCCAGGCCACCCACCCAGGCCGCGGCCGCGAGCACGTGGACGCTGTTGCTGACCACCGCGAGCGGCGCGACGGCGGCGGTGCCGGCGTGCCCCGCGGCGGCCAGCGCTCCCGCGCCGACCGCCACACCCACCAGCGTGGCGCGCGCGAAGGTCCGGTCCCTGGCCACCGCCGCCAGCAGACAGACGCCCAGGGCCGCCGCTGCCTGCACCGCGATGCCGGACCCGTAGGGGGTCGCGAGGAAGCGGCTGACGAGCGCGGGGTCGAGCACCTCGCCCACCGGCCGGGCCGTGGCGTTGGCCAGACCGAAGACGAACAGCCCGCATGTGGTCAACACCCAGACCGCCGCCGCTCCAGCCGCCCCCCGCATCGCCGTGACCCCCCCGGGGCCGAGCCGGCCATCGGCCGGCCCGTCCCGTAGTAGCCAGCCGGCGGCGACCAACAGGCCGACCACGGCGGTCAGGGACAGGTAGGTACCAAGACGCGAGGCCAGCAGGCCGATGACCGTACCGGGCCCGGCTGTCTGGAGCTGCACGAACACCGGTAGGGCGAACGACATGGCCCTACCGTAATGCGGTCATGGCACGGTCGCCCCGACGGGGCGGGCGCCGCGGGCGGCCCCGACCAACCGGGTACCGTGCCACCTGCTCCCCTGATCGCCCGTGGGCGACCTGCAGGCGCGGCGGGTCCGCAGCGCCGTCCGGGGGGCGAGCAGCAGACCAGTCGAGGCGCGACGTGGGCGAGTGGATGACCTCCGGTGACACCGGTCTCGACGAGGACAGCGAGGACGTCGCCCTGGGCGAGGTGGGTCTCCGTGCCGGCACCCGCTTCACGTACCTGTTCGACGTCGGCGAGGGCTGGACCCACGACTGCCGGATGGAGGAGACGGGCGTCGATCCCGTCGACGAGTTCGGCGAGACCCCGCCCACACCGGTGCCGCTGTACGGCTGGGGCACCATCCGCGCTAGCCGTGTCACCGCAAGCGGCCTTCCGGCTCGCCACGGCTGTCGCCGGGGTGCTGTTCGTCGCCCTGACGGCGGGCTTCCTGCTCAGCTGGGACCGGGCGACCGCGCTGTGGCCGTTCATCCCGGACGAGACGAGGCTCGGCCACGTCTTCATCGCCTCGATCACGATCGCGATCGGGCTCCCGGCCCTCTGGATCGCGGCGTCCGGGTCACTGCGACCGGCGGCGGCCGGCACGGCCGATCTGCTCGTGACGTTCGCCGCGATGTCGCTGTACCTGTTCGCCCGCAGCGGTGGTGACCGCCCGGGGCTGGCACGCTACGCGGTGGGAGCCGCTGCGGGGGCGTTCGTCGTCATCTGCGCCGCGCTCCTGCTGGTCGCCACGCTACTCGTGCGGCAGACCCCACACGTCTTCCCGTGGCCCCTGGCTCCGGAGTCGTCCGCCATGTACGGGTTCATCTTCTACGGCGCCGCCGTGTACTTCTTGATTGGCGCGATCGAAAGGCGATGGGCGTCCGCCGCAGGCCAGCTGATCGGCTTTCTGGCCTACGATCTCGTGCTGATCGTCCCGTTCGTCCGACATCTGGTGACCGTGTCCCCCGCGCACCGCCCAAGCCTGATGTCAGTAAGGCAAGAATTCAGCTCAGGAGATAGCCCGCCGAAGGCCGGCGGACGCCGTCGCGGACGGCCCTGTAACCGGAGCACCGCATTGACGGGACTCACCGGAAGGACTACTTGCTTGATGACCGTGTATGTAGCGCCTCATGTGGCGGTGTGATCGTGCACGGTGGCCATGACGACGCCCAGGCGATCCGCCTGGCCTACTTCTTGTTCGAGACCCGCTTGTAGAGGGTCGGCGCCCGGCCCGACCCGACGTGGTCGGGGTCGCTGCCCTGGGACTGGTGCACGGCGGCAGTCATACGCTCACCCCCAGGGTGTTGCGCAAGGGGATCAGGCCGTCACGCAGACGGGTCTTCACCGTGCCCAGCGGCGCACCCAGCAGCTCGGCGACCTCCCGGTACGTGTGGCCGCCGTAATAGGCGAGCTCGATCG
>JBBDQS010000144.1 GCA_040905805.1 Egibacteraceae bacterium
GTGACATCGGGCCTGGTCGAGTTGTCGGGGTCGAGCTCGACTGCGAACGGGCCGGGCAGCACCGCGCCGCGGTGGGCGTCGGCATAGACGCCCAGGTCGACTACGAGACGGGTGACGGTCAGGCGTGGGCGGCCCAGCGAACGCACTGATGGGCTTGCCCAGTGCGCGACGCTCGGCGGTGAGCATCACGTAGGCCTCTGCTGCCGGACCGTCGAAGGCAACGACACGGCCGCGGAACTCCTCGCGCAGGATCGTGTGGACGGCTCGGGTCAAGTCGCGTCGGCGCTGGCCGTGCGGGAGCAGTTGCAGCCCGTCGAGCAGCTCCGCCTGGGTGATCGTGGTGACGAACAACGAAGACGCCGGTCGAGACGCGAGCCAGGTTGCCACCGACCGATTCGGCTGCTTGCGGAGCGCTTCGGAGACGACGTTGGTGTCAAGGACGATCATCGGGCGAGGGCAGGGGGCTCCCGCATGGGTTCGCGGTCAGGCAGGGCCAGGTCGACCCCATCGAGCGGATCGATGTGTCGGCGGATCCGCTGGTACAGGTCGGCCGGCTCGTCGTCTTGGACTGCGAGCTCGGCACGCAGGATGTTGCGCGCCTCCTCCTCCATGGAGTGCCCGCAGGCGGCAGCACGGATACGCAGCTGTCGCTTCAACTCAGGGTCGATGTTGCGAATGGTGATGGCAGACACGGCGCAGCCTCCTGATCAGCAGCACTGATGTGAGTGGAGCAGCATTGCTATCAGTTGGGTGGCTACTCCGCGACGACGTTGGGGCCCTCGCGCCACGGACGTCACCGCGAGTAACGCACGTTCTAGTAGCGGTACTCGCGGCAACCCCCGCCGGCCGTTCACTGCCAGCCTCAGCGCACGGCCGTCGCCACCTGCCCGAGCCGGTTGTCGGCGGTGCGGTCACCGACGCCGTGCTCTCGGACGCCTACGTGCGCACCGGCAGGCTCGCCGATGCGCTGGCGCTCGAGCAGCGCGGGTTCGCCCGTGCGCCCTCGACGGCGCGCTACGCATGGGTACTTCAGCCGCACCGGCCGAGCCCCTCGGTGGGCAGGTGCGATCGGGGGCAGGCTCGATAGTACCGGGCTCGAGAAGGTCACCGATCGACTTGGAACCTGCCGGCGCGGCGGCGTCGATGCTCAAGCCCCGTCGTCGCGACCGAGGATTACCTGGATGCCCGCGAGTATCTGGCTGAGCTCACCTTTCGACACCCGACCCACATGCTCGGTGAGGAGCGCTCGATCGACGGCAACGATTTGGGACGCGTTTGCCACAGAGTCCTTCGGGAGGCCTGTCCGGCGGGCTGGGAGGGATACGTTCCCGGGAGCCGCGGCCCACCGAAGGTTGCTCGTCAACGGAACGACGACCACCGTGGCAAGCCTGGTGGTGTTCAGTGCGTCGCCTTGGACGATGACAACGGGGCGCCGATGGCCGGGGCCGGACCCGACCGGGTCGGGGAGCGAGGCCCAGAAGACGTCGCCCTGTGCGACTACCACTCGCTCCGTTCCAGAGCCTGTCGCCCCGCTTCGGTGAGCCACTCGTCAGGCGCAGGCTCGATGTTCTCCAGGGCTTCGTCCATCGCCTGGGTGATGGCCCCGCGGTCACGGCGGAG
Source organism: Egibacteraceae bacterium (assembly GCA_040905805.1). Classification (NCBI taxonomy): domain Bacteria; kingdom Bacillati; phylum Actinomycetota; class Nitriliruptoria; order Egibacterales; family Egibacteraceae; species Egibacteraceae bacterium. The sequence goes on from JBBDQS010000144.1 coordinate 1,621, forward strand.
CAGGTACTCGGCAATCGCCTCTTGATAAACTTGGCTGCGAGACTTGCGCAGCCGACGGGCCAACTCGTCCGCCTTGTGGAAGAGCTCATCCGGAATCGACACCGCAGTCTTCATACTCGAAGTATAACTCCCTGTGCGGACGCCGGGGTGAGGACGAGCGCCAGCGCCGGCGCAACCGAGCAGTTGATTCATGCCCTTCGGCTTCGGCTTGCGCGAGCGCCTCGTCGGCTCGTCCGGGAAGCACTCCCTGGCCCCACGCGGGTCGACGGCGTCGACCAGTGCGTACAGTTCGTCGTCCCACGCCGTGTCGTCGGGGTCCTCGCCGAGGGGCTCGAAAGGCAGCGGGCCGTCGCGTGCCAGCACGCGCACGACCTCGTCGGGCAGGGACCCGTCCGCTGGAGACTGCATGCGCAGCGTCGTTGAGACGCAGGTCACAGGAACGCGGTGGTGACGATCGCCCCGGCCAGCGCGACCAGCACCGTGCCCAGGATCGCCCAGGTCTGCAGCGCCATCACCCGCGCCTGCGCCGCCAGCTGCTGGTCCATCCGCGCCATCACCCGGTGCTCCACCGTCTCCAGTCGGGCTCCGAACCGCTCGTCCAGCGCGTCGATGGGGGCGTCGAGACGTTCCCCCAGCGCGTCGATGCGGATGTCGAGGCGTTCCTCGAGCTGGTGCAGGTCGTGCTTGGTGGCCACGTCGGCCCACCCCACCGGCGGCAGGTAGCCGATCAACGTCTCGGCAGGCACCGAACCCAGGGTCTCCTCCAGCCGCGTGAACAGCTCGTGGCGGGCACGCTCGTCCAGCGCCATTGTCTTGCCTCCGGGATGATCGGGCAACGGCGACCCGCAGGCGTCGCACCCGCCGGGCGTCCCCGCACCGCCCGACGGGCAGGGCTGTGGACCGGCGGTCGCCACGAGCGCGCCGCTGCCCGCTGCGCCGTGGTGGCTGCGCGCGGGTCGCGTTCAGCTGGTGGCGAGCAGCTCGTGGCGTTCGTCGACGAGGTCACGCGCCCGGCCCCCGCCCCGCCGCATGATGGGCTCGACGCGCCGCTCGGCTTCGGCGGCGATCTCGGGCTCGACGCCCCAGGACGCGAACAGCAGGTCGACGACCGTCCCCTCCGGGGACCGTCGCCCACCGAATGACGCGGTCCCACGGCGTCCGTTATCGCCGTGAGCACCGGCGGAGGCCGGGCTGGATGGCGATTGGCGTCTTCTGACCGACGGTGTTGTGGCAGTTGACGCCGCGGCCGGGGGGCGGGGGATGAGCGCGACCGTCCCGGGGCGCCTGCTCGGCCGGGCGCGACCTCCTCGCGGTCAGGGCACGGCCAACCGTGCCAGATCCGGCGGCAGTGGTGCCCCCAGGGCTATGCCGTCTTCGGTCACGGCGATCCCCACGCCGTAGCCCCTGACGCTGCTGTTGCTGAACGTGTTTGTCCCGACCCGGATCTGGTCGGGGGTGATCTCGACCTCCGGAAGCGCAACCGCGATGCCGGTGATGCGACCTTCCGTCGGTGCGCAGGTGTAGAGCTCCAAGCCGTCGTCGGAGAGGATGGCGAACCCGTCGAAGGTGGGCGTGTACCTAACGGAACCGGAACGTCGTCGATGTGGATCCCCTCCAAGCTCAAGGTGCCCACTCCTGCGGCGTCGATGGTCAGTGTGACTGTACCCGCCAGCATCCTGCCGTCCTCAGTCGACAGTCGGAGGAAGGCTGTGGCGCCGTTGGGCCCAGTCGGCCCCTCGACGAACTGGGTCTCGCATCTCATCGCTCTTGGCGTCGGGCGGCTGCGGCGGCAGATGGAGACAGGGTGTTCTCGTTCAACGGCTTGCGTCATGGCGGAGGGGCGAGCACCTCGCAGGGTGGGTCGGCGCGAACCAGTCGCTGGTCGGTGGTGAGCAGGGCCACGCCACGCTCCTCTGCCAACGCCACGTACAGGCCGTCGAGCACCCGGATGCGGTCGCGCAGGCCGAACGCTCGCTGGACCTGCGCGGCGCTCGCAACGACCAGCTGCTGGGGCAAGGCCAGGGCGGCGGTGAGCGCGTCGCGTGCCGTGTCCGCGGTGAGCGCGCCGGCCCGGTGCAGTCTGGCGACGGCTGATCCGACCTCCGCGGGCTGATGCGCGGGAGCCATCACCTCGCCTGACGCCAGCTGGTCGAGCAGCCAGCCGGCATGGGCCTGATCGACCAGCACGTCCACCAGGGCCGGCCTCCTGGGCGAGGGCCGACAGGGGTAGGCGTGCTCGCGCGCCTTGCGGTACAGCTCGTCGGGCAGGTACACGCTCACCTTGGGCGTACCCCCACCTGCACCCCCTAGGTGGTGGCAACTCTACTGTCATAGTACCGTGTCTCTATAGCCCTTAGTGTAGCATTATCATTACGACAAGGAGTTGAGATGCCTGGCACACCGACCCCGCGGGCGGTCACGCGCGCGCAGCGCGACCTGGGCGCGCACCTGCGACGTTGGCGCAAGCTCCAGCAGCTGTCCACCGCCCAGGTCGCCGACCGCGCCGGGGTGTCACGCCCCGTTGTCTCACGGCTGGAGAACGGCGAGGGGACCACGCTGGAGAACTTCCTGCGCACCGCCCGGGCGCTCGGCGTGCTCGACGGGATCGTGGCCGCGGTCGACCCGATGTCTGACGAGGTCGGTCGGCTGCGCGCCGACGAGCACCTGCCGCAGCGCGTCCGCCCACCCCGTGTCGGCCCGGCCAACGGCGGCGGGATCGACTTCGGGAGCGACGCGCCATGAGCGACATCGAGGTCCTCGCGCAAGTCGCCGACGACCCGGCAGTGATCGGTCGGCTGCACCCTCACCGGCCCCGGGGCAGGGCGGTCAGCTCCACCTTCGTCTACGACCCCGGCTGGACCGCACGCCCCGACGGGTTCGACCTCGACCCGGCGACGCCGCGCGGCACCGGCCCGGTGCAGACGCCGGCGGGACACGTGCTGCCGCGGGCGCTAGCCGACTGCGCCCCCGACCGCTGGGGGCGGACCCTGCGGATGCAGGAAGAGCGGCTGCTCGCCGAGGAGGAGGGCCGCGCGGCCCGCACGCTCGACGACATCGACTTCCTGCTCGGTGTGCGTGACGATCTGCGTCAAGGCGACCTGCGGTTGCGGGATGGCGGCGACTTCCAGCGCCTCGGTGGCGACGTGCCGCTCCTGACTGACCTCGGCGAGCTGCTCGATCTCGCCAACCGCGCGATGGACGAGGACCTCGGTGCCGCCGAGATCGCCCGGCTGGTCAGGCAAGGCTCCTCGCTTGGCGGCGCCCGGCCGAAGACTCATGTGCAGGACGCCGCCGGCCGGCTCGGCATCGCCAAGTTCCCCGCCGTATCGGTCGACTCGTGGGACGTGATGGCGTGGGAGAAGGTCTGCCTCGACCTCGCCGAGTCCGCCGGCATCGCCGTGCCGGGGCGGCAGTTGCTTGACATCGCTGGCCGACGCGTGCTGGTCGTGGCCCGCTTTGACCGCGTCCACCGTCCCGGCCGGGCGCCTGCACGGGTCGGCTACCGCTCGGCGCTGACGATGTGCGAGCGGTCAGATGGCGACGCCGGCAGCTACCTCGAGATCGCCGAGGTGGTGGAGGAGCACTCGCCACACGCCACCGAGGACCTGCGCCAGCTGTGGCGCCGCGTGGTCTTCAACGTGCTGGTGACCAACACCGACGACCACCTGCGCAACCACGCGTTCTTGCAGGAACGTGCCGGCGCGTGGCAACTGTCGCCCGCGTTCGATCTCAACCCCAACCCCGACGCCGGGCCGTCCCCGGCGCTGCACACCGCCATCGACGAGTACGCCACCGACGCCGACCTCGACCTGGTGATGGAGGTCGCGCCGCTGTTCCGACTCGATGAGCCGTCAGCCCGCCAGATGCTGCGCGAGGTGGCCGAGGCAGTCGAGGGCTGGCGCCACGCCGCGCACCGCTGCGGCCTTGACGACGACGCCGTGCGCCGCATGGCACCGGCGTTCGACCACCCCAGGCTGCGTCGGGCGCTCGCCTGCTGAGCGAGGCGCCGCGACGAGCGCGCGCCGGAGGGGATCTCCTCGATCTACCTGCTCGGCAGCGACTACGTCTTCCCCCGCACCGCCAACCAGATCCTGCTGGTGATCAACAAGGTCGACCTGGCTCCCATGGTGGGCGCCGACCTGGAGGTGATGCGCCGCGACGCCGCCGTCCAGCGCGGTGAGCGGCCCACGGTGTTCACCGACCTGCGCGCCCCCGAGGGCGCCCGCGCCGTCGCGGCCTGGGTGCGCGCCGCGCTGCCCCGGGCCGTGCGGTGAGCCCGGCGCCGGGCGCGGTGTCGGCCACCGGCCAGGTGTCGGCTGCCAGCCCGCTCGCCGCTGCCGGCGCGGTGTCGGCCGCGGCGGAGGTGCACGCCGAGCGCACCGCCCGGGGCACCCGGGCCCGACGCCGGCGCGCTGCGGGCCCCGGCCACCGACACGGCGGCGGTGCTGCGCCCCGCCCCCGGCCTGGCGGTGGCCACGGTCCTCGCCGGCACCCACCCGGGCGCGCGCGCCGCCCTCGACGCCCTGAGGTCACAGGTGGCTGGCAATGTGGCGTCCGACAACGGGCTCAGCCGGCCTGTCCGCGGAAGTTCTCTGCGGTCGCCGAGCCCGGCTGGGTGATGCCCTCCCGACGTTGCCGGCTCGTGGTCATCGCCGGGAGCCCCCGGTGCGGCACGCCGGTCAGCACCGGGGCCGACCATCATCGGGCGGCACCGAGGGTGCCGTCGGCCGGTCAGGGAAGCAGCTCGAACCGGGCCCCGGTCAGCGTCTGCAGCACCGTGAAATGCCGGTGGTCGAGCGTGGCGATGACCGCGGTGCGATACCGCTCCGCGAGCACGACGTTGGACGCATCCGCGACACCGATGCCCTGGTCGCGATACCGTCGCACGACCTCGGTCGCCTGTGCCAGGTCCGCTGCTGTGAAGGTGGCGAGCTCCCAGGCCCCGCCTGTCAGCTCCCCCAGGACTGCCAGCTCGGCATCCACTCCCTGACGGCTCGCGACGAGGTAGTCGACCTCGGCGACCACGTAGGGGGAGACCACCAGGAGGTCACCGGTCGAGCAGATGATGTCGGTCACCGCCTCGTGGTCAGGCTCGTCGGTGTCGAAGAACGCCAGCAACGCGCTGGTGTCGACGATCATCGTTCGCCGAACCCGGCGAGATGGCCATCGGCATCGCGGGCGATCGGCGCACCACTGGCGAACAGCCCTCCGCACGGACGTGGGCGCGGGCCTCCCACGGCCGATCGCAACGAGTCGCGGATGACCTCAGCCTCGGACACGCCGCGCTGGCGCGCCGCACGCTTGACCGCGTTCTTCAGTTCATCCGGCAGGTAGACCGTCGTCTTGTCCACGCCGTGCTCCTTCGCGCTCGTCCGCCGCAACATATGGTACCACCGGTGGCGCTCCGCTCGACCTCAGCGACCCATGGGTGCCCTGCAGCGCAGCAGCTTGACAGACCAGCGCGGGCATCAGCCGCTCGTTGAGGGCTTCCACGATGCCGGCGTGCGGCGCCTGCTGCGGGCCCAGCGCGACGAGCCCCCCGCCGAGCAACGGGATCCGCTCGTCGCCGAGCACGTCGTGGTCGCCCAGCCGGTCCTACTCGGTGCGGCGCAGCGGGGCGGACGACGGCCTCGGTGATGTCCTGGGGGCTCCGCGCCACGGCCGCAACCGCGAGTACCACGCGTTCTGGTCGGAGGTGCTCGCGGTAACCCCCGCCGGTGCATCGCCCCTCGGCATCGAGGTCCCGGCTCATCGTATGAACCAGATGGTGACACGGTTCGATGACCAGACCGCTCGTGCCGTCGACCAGCTGGTGGCCCAGGGCGTGGTGGCCTCGCCGTTCCGAGGCCGTGCGGCTGGGGCTGGGGGTGGTCGTGGAACGCCATCGCCGGGCGCGGATCGGGACGGTGATCGCCCAGGGCTACCAGCGGCGGCCGCAGACTGGCGCGGAGCGTGGCTGGGCGGACGAGGCGACCGTGGCCGTGATCGCCGAGGAGGCGTGGTGACCGATCCTTGCCAGGGCGAGGTGTGGTGGGCGGCAGGCCGCGGACACGCGGCGCCCGGAGATCTGCCGGGCCGTGGAAGCCCTCGCCGAGTGCCCCCCATGAGCCCGACGACGCCCGCCCCCGTCGCGGGTCTGCAGGGGGCCCCTGGAGGCGAGCCGGCTCGCCGTGCCGTGTCGCTTCCTGCCAGGTGGGAACTCGGGATCGTCGAGGACCGCCTCGACGACGAGACGGCCGCGGGCGGTCAAGGCGCGGGGCGCCGACGATGCGCGCGACGAGGCCCGCCACCTGCGCGTGCGTCGCCCTCAGCTGGTCGCGAGCAGCTCGTGCCACTCGTCGACGAGGTCACGCCCCCCGCCCGGCGCCACGGCGCAGAATGAGCGCGCCGAGCCGCGCGGCTTCGGCGGCCATCTCGGGCTCGACGCCGTAAGGCCGCGAACAGCAGGTCGACGACCGTGCCCTGCGGGGACCGGCCCGCCCGAGCGAGCCGCACGGCGGCCATGCGCCCCGGGCGGTCATGCTCGAGGACGGCGAGTGGTTCGTAGCGTGGGGCGAGCGCGGCTGACGGCCGCCGGCGCCTGGTCGTCACCCGCCGCAGCCACCGCCAGACCCATCCTGTGTCCCAAGCCAGCTTGGCCTCCCGGGTGGCCGCGCGTCCGTCGGACTGTTTGCCGCGCCGGCCCTGGGTGGCGGCGGGCACACAGGGCACCCCGGTGCCGTCCAGGGCGACGTACAGCGTGTCGATGGGTGCCCGGTCGGCGTCGAGGCGGGACAGCGTGCCGGCCACCACCGCGTCGGCCTGGGCTTGCACGGCGGCGGCGACCTGCTGGCCGTCGGCTTCGCGGAGCGTTCCACGCGTTTGGTGGTCAGCTCGATGCCGGCCAGCTCGGCCAGGTCCGCTCGTGCTTGGGCGAACGGTTTGCTGGCGGCGGTGCGTGCCACCATGCGGCGCAGCCCCGGCGACAGCGACGCGCCGGCCACCCCCAACTCGACATCGCGGGGTGCGGTGCCGGTGTGGCATGGGGTGCACTGGTACCAGGCGCGCTGCAACGTGACCGGCCCCAGCACCGTGTCTAGATGCTTGGCACGGTAGCTGACGAAGTCGGCCTGATGACCGTGGCCGCAGTCGATGCGGGCGCCGCGATGACCCGAGTCGGCCGCCAGCAGGTTCTCCAGCAGCGTCGCGCCCAGCCCGATCATCGCCGTGCGGACCGCACCCTCCAGGCCGCGCAGTCCCTCGGGCCCCGCGTCTGGGCCCACCAGCCCTTGCGCCTGAGTGGCAAGCCTGGCCACCTCGGCGGCGAACTCGGCGGTCAGCTCGGCGACGAGCCCCCTCTTTCGGGGTCCGCCACTTCTGCCTCGCCCTCGCCCTCGTCGCTGGGCGGCTGGAGGGGACGGGCCTCGCAGATCGCCTCGTTGACCGCAACGACCTGCCGGGACACCTCCACGAACTGTCGGTAGGCGGCGATCTCGCCGCGCACCTTGTCGACCTCTTCGGCCTTGAGCTGGCGGCCGGTGGTCTTGCCGCCGGGGTCTTTGCGGGTCCACATCACCCGCGGCCCGTGACCCGGATGGTCCTGACGGGCGCAGGCACAGTTGGGTTTGCCGCAGCGGCGGTATGACTCGGTCACCGACCCGCGCCGGAAGTCGTCGGTGGCGGCCAGCTGGTCGTACAGCCGGGTGCGCTGCTGCTCCAGGTCGTCCAGCTGCGGGTCGGTGTCCACACGTGCCTCCCTGTCTGAGTGTAGATACCACATCCAGACTAGGCGACAGGGAGGCCCGTCCTCGGGATCTCCGACCAACACGCATCTGCCCCCTGTGCGCCCGGATCTTCGACGGGCGCCCGACCAGACACTGCCCCGACCCGCACCCGCCCGACCCGCACCCGCTCGTTCAACTACCTACAGATCTGGCGCACACCCTCACGCCGAGGGGCGCATTGGCGATGTCCGCTCATCGACGGCGGCGGCCGCGCATGGCAGGCCCCGCCCGGATGTCCTCACCGTCCAGCTGCGGGAGTCGGTCGGCGGCATGCTGCCAGCCAGCGTGAGGCGGATCGAGTGCCTACTACGAGGGGTCCGTTCCCCCGCCGCAGGCGGTGAACGCTCCGCCAGTGAGGTGGGCGTCCCAGTAGGGGGCCGTCCCGGTGGCCGGCACGAGTCGGACCGAGCCGAGGGGCGGTTCGAGGCGCCGCAACGCGACGGCGACCTCGTCCACCAACCGCTGCACCGCGGGAGGGCGGGACACGCGCCCGGGCGGTTCGGCCGGTGCGGTGAGGTGCAAAGCCCCGGCGCGGCCGCAGATGCGCTGCACGTCCTCAGCGTCCGGACGGACGACGCGGCCGTGGGTGAACGGGGCCAGGGTCGCGGTGGGGGCTGCGGCCAGCAGCTTGTCCCAGATCTCAGCCGCGTCGGCGTTCGGCGACCCGTGGTGGGCGACCTTGTAGAGGGTTGCCCGTCCCGTCGGCCGGGTCGTGGAGTCCACGACGGCCCCCCATCCGATGCTCCTGTCCGCGCGGGCCTCCAGGTCCCCGCCGAAGATGGCCATGTCCGTGCCCACCCGCACCCACACCACGACCGAGGACAGGTTGGGTGAGACCGCGCGGACACGGGGGCGGACCGGTGCTCCCTGCTCGCGGAGCAGACGCTGAAACGCATGCAGGCTCCGGGTGAAGGTCGCGTCCGAGGGCGCGAGGGCGACCACCTCGGCGTCGAGCGTCCCGTCGTCAGGTGCCCCGGTGCCCCGCCACAGCGGTCGGTCCGCTGAGGCCCATCGCGGTATGACGCCGCGGTCCTCCAGCAGCGCGAAGACCACCCCGAGCTCCCGGACGGCCCGCCGCTGGTCGCCGCTGCGGGCATCGAGGTCGACCAGCGCCAGGAACTCGTCCGAGCCCAACGCCGTGGAGCAGACGAAGTCGGCGGTCGAGCACGTCTCGACGACGGCGGAGAGCCCGGCCACGTGGTCGTCGTGCCAGTGGGTGGCGACGACGAGGCGAACATCGGTCGCGGGCTCGGCTCCGATGGCGCGCAGATGCTCCAGGGCCGGCTGACGGCCATCCTCGAGGCAGGAGTCGACGATCATCCACGTGCCGCTTCCCAGGCTGATGAGGGCGCACTCGCCGTAGCCCGGGCCGAAGAGGATGACCTCGAGGCGGTCAGCCGTCTCCGGCATCGTCAGCGATCCCCCAGGCACGCCGTCGTCGCGAGGCGCGGTCGAGGGCGGCCGCGATCTCGGCTTCGGTGAACCCGGGGCGCCGTCGGATGCGGATCGTGGATTCGCGGGTCCGGCCCGCCTCGGAGTCCTGGTACCCGATGGACCACGTGAAGACGGCTCCCGGAACCACCAGCGACCGTTCGTCCTCCGCCACATCGTCCAGATGGAGCTCGACCCACTCGTCGGGCGCGTCATCGCTGCGGGCCTGCAGGACACCGGCGAACGTCGTCTCGGTTACTTCTTCGACCGTCCCTTCCCAGCGCTGCAGCACGACTGCTCGAGGCCCCGGCACGGCTGACTCCAGCGACGCGTCGATCCCAGCGTCGTCGCCGGCAGGCTCCGCCGCTGCTTCGGAGAAGGTCGCCATGTCGGTCAGGGTGCGGGTCTGCGGCTGCAGGAACGGGGCACCGTAGCCTCGAGGAGGCTGGTTCGTCCCTGGCCGCTCGCGCAGCTCGCTCAGTGTGGGCATGGACTCCCTCGGCTTCGAAGTTGGTAGAGTACCCCGACGATCGTCGCACCCGCAGCGGAGGTGACCGTGGGCACCGCGTGGGTGGATGCGCTCATCTGGCAGGGAGCCCGAGCAGACGAGCAGACGCTCCATGGGGGCCTGGGACTGCTCCTGTCCGGCGAGATCGAGACCTACCAGCACCTGGCGGAGCAGGGAGCTCCGTGGCCGGCGCTCCACAGCACCGAGACCGTGACCGATCCTGGTCCGGCGCTGCTCCTCGCCTATGCCCACCAGATGCGGGGAGAGGTCGTCACGGCGGTCGAGCGCTACCGCTCGCTGCTGCGCGAGGTCGCCGCGCCCGACCTGGTCGCCGCGACCGCGGTCCTCGCCTCCATCGCCCTGGGGTCGCTCGACCAACACGACGAGGGACTTGCCATCCTCCGCGAGGTCAGCAGCCGCCTCCAGGGCTCCGAACCGAGCAGCGGCCATGTTCCCCCGGCAGCCCCGGCGCTGCTCACCCTCCACCGTGCCGCCGCGCTGGCCGCCCAGGGAGATTCCGACACTGCGATCACCGAACTCGAGGAGCTGGCCGGCCGAGACGGTCGCGACGACAGCGAGCGGGTGTGCCTCACAGTGGGTGAGCGGAACCGACGGCACCTCGAGTGGCGACGCTCGTGGGCGTCGTCGCCGGGCACGCCGCCGCAGACCGAGCCGCTCGTGCGCCGGCAGCGGAAGATCGCCGAGGGCCTGGACGGCCGCGTGGACCTCGACCTCCTCGAGGTGTTCGACGACTTGACCACGCAGGAGTGGCACCAGGGGCACGACACGGTCGTCGATCGCGCGTTGTGGGCCGCCGTCACCGCCGACGAGTGCCTCGCCCACCTGGCTGGCCTTGGCTACTCCAGGAAGGTCCTGGGCCGCCATCGCCTCCTGCGAGCCGCCAGGACGGCAGAGGACCACACCGGACCCGACGCCGAGGACTTCTCGCTGCTCGTCCAAGCCGGTGACACCCGTGGCGTGCAGCGGGCGGCCCGGTGGTTCCGCCGACGGGGTCCGCTCGTCCCTGTCGCCGCAGCAGTGCGTCGCTTCGCGTCACGCCCCTGGCGGCCCGGGGACGAGCTCGCCGAGCTGACCCTCATCCGGGTGGCCGGCGACCTTCTGGTGGGGGACGAAGCTGAGGCGCTGGTGACGCGCCTTTACGCGATCGTGCTGGACGACGAGCCGAGGGAGCTCGGGTACAGGCGCCGGTACGAGGCGGTCCGTGCGCTTCCGCTCCTCCTCACCGCTGCGCCGACCGAGGTCCAATCGCGGGCCGTCTCCTGGCTTCTCGACCTCATGGCGTTGGAGGACGAGCTGCTGCTGCGCGCTCTACCTGCAGCTCTGCGCGCGGTGGCCTGGTCCGACGTCGACCGCGCAGCCCGATCCGACGCTATGAACGCCGTGGCAGCGGTCCTCACGGAGGGGGGCGCCTGGACCGACATGGCGGCGCCGCTGCTGCTTTCTCTGCGAGAGGTGGAACCGGTGTGGGCGGCCGAGCAGGCCCTCGCTGCGTGGCGCGACGCACCGTCTCCGCTGCTCGGTGCCGTGGTACTCGACGTGGCGGAGGAGATCCCGCTGCCGGTGCTCTCCGCAATCGCCGACCAAGCGAAGGTCGTCCCCGTCGGTGACACGCGCCGTCTCGGCGGGGTCAACGGGGCGCTTGTGCTGGCCGCCTGCCTCGCCCGCCGCGTCGAGAGCGCCCGCTGGGAGGAGCTGCTCACGTGGCTCGCCCATCCGGGTCACCAGTCGCACGACAAGATCCCCGTGCTCGACCATCTGGGCGCCCTCTCCGACGCCCTCCCCGACGAGGCCCGCAGCCGCCTCGCTCAGCTCCTACGGGATGGGATCACCGGCGCGGAGGGCCCCTTGGGCGTCGCGTCGCCGAGCGCGCTTGACGTCGCCGCCCTGCGCCTCGCCGCACGGCTCGGGGTCGCGGACCCTGCCACCGCCGTGCGCCGGCTCGTCGAGTTTTCCACGAGCCCGGAGGCGACGCTGCGGGCGGAGGCGGCGCGCTCACTTCCAACGCTGGATGCGACGGACGAGACACTGATGCTGCTGCGCGTCTTGCTCCGCGACCGCCATCACGAGGTCCGGGCGAGCGCCGCGCGGGCCCTCTGCATCCTGCGGCACCCCGAGCAGGGCTGGATCCGGCAGGCGGTGATCGACCAGCTCGGCATGCAGGGCGTCGCGCAGCCGCTCGGGGCCCTCAGCGGGCTCATGGACGCCGACGACCTGGTCGAGGAGGCGCGGGACGCCGTGGCGGACCTCGCCGACAGGTCCCTGGCCGGCCAGGTCCGCGCATGGGCGCGACAGCTCCTGCGCCCTCTGCAGCCATGAGCGACGCCGTCTCGCAGGCGTCCGGACACCTCGGGCAGAGTCGCTGCTGCGCGCAGCGGGACCAGCTCGAGACGTGGTGCGCGCTGCTGGTGGCGTTGCGCGCTGGTGGAGCGGTTGGCACACTTGGAACAGTTGGATCAGTATCAAGGCTCGGAGTTTGTGATGACCCGCTGTGACCCCGCCTTGTCGGTTCTGCAGCGCGCGGATGCAGCGCTCGAGGAGCTCGCTGCGTCCTCCAGCGCTGATGACGAGCAGTTGCAGGAGCTGCTCGGGGCGCTCCTGGAGGTGACCCCACTGCGCGAGCGGCTCCATGAGCTGGTGCATGCGCTTGCGCACGGCCATGACGTTGCCATCACGATCGCCGATGAGGCACTGACCCCCGCCCAGGCCGCCAAGCGGCTGAGCTGCTCACGCAAGATCATCAACAAGATGATCCACGCGGGCACGCTGGCCGCCTATCGGTTGCCCGAGAGCGACCACCAGCGCATCCCGGCGAGCGAGGTGATGCGCGTCCTGCAGGAGCGTGACGAGCGCTTCTGGTCTCCACTGACCGATCTGCCCGGACCGGAGTCCTTCTCGGCGGCCCTGGACGAGTCGCGCCGCCGCGCCGCTGCGAAGTAGTGGTCGGCTGGTCGACGCTGCGACCCCTCACGGCTGCCGATGCAGCGGCCTGCGCTGCGTTCTCCTGCTGTGACGCCGGCGGGAAGTACGGCGCCGCCGACCTCGAGCGGCAGGTTCGGAACGGCAAAGCCGTCCGGCGGGCCGCCGCCGAGTCCGGCCATGGTCCACGACGACATCCTCGCCCGCCATCCGACGACGAAGGCCGTTCTCGTCCGTGTCCATCCGCAGCATGCCCGCAGTCTCGCGCTGCTCGGCCGGACGGCTTACGTGCCCGTGGCCGGCGATCCCGGTTCAGTGGCTCCCAGTCGATGCCGCGGTCGCTCGCCCCTTACCGGCGGGCTCGTCCACTTGGCTGTGACCGAAGGACAAGCGCCCCGTCGCGTCGTGGACCCGCGTCAACGGAGATCCCTCGCCCCGAGGGTGAGCAAAGCCATGAATGCGATGTAGCCGTCCAAACCGCGGCCGTCCGCCAGATCGCGGACTGCGTTGGCAGACTGGGTGACCGCTGCCGTGACCGCTGACTTCGAGAACGCGGCGGTGTGGTCATAGTCCGCATCGTGCCGCCCCTGCTGCAGGTCGATGAACGTCTCAGCCACACGGACCATCCGTGCGTCATCGCTCGCGAGGGCGATGACGCGCCTGACCCGCCGCCCGCCCGGCTTCGCGCTGCCCATAACCCAGGTACATGCCGACTTCATGGTCCCGTGACCGTAGCTGCGGCGCAGGGCCAGCTGCTCCGTCGGGAGGCCGGGGAGCGCATGTGCGGCCGCATGCCCGGTGAGGCCGTGATAGAGCGCGTAGTACGCAGCGGACACTCCGCGCCTGAGGTCGATGATCGGTGTTCGACCGGCGCCGGCGCCGGCCAGGCGCGTGGCGTGACCGAGCCACTTGCTCGCCTCCATCACGGCGCGGGATCCTCAGCGGCAGCGTTCTCATCTTGGACGCGCACGTACCAGGGAACGGGCAGGTCGAGGGTCCGGGCGCCGTCGTGGAGGGCATGCACGAGTCGCACCAGCTGTTGGCCGCGGGCTTGCTCATCACTCTCGTCTGCGTCGACGATCGCGGTGATGAACAAGGCGAGGTCACCGTCGGCGTCCTCGGCGACATCGAGCTCGAGGCGACGCAGCTCCGCTGCACCCTCGGCCTGATCCGCGGCCTCGATTAGGCGGTGGGACAGCTCCTCGCCCGAGAGCGACACGTCGCTGATGGTCATGCACCCACGCTACAGCCGTGCGCGACCGGCGGAGATGCCCATCCACAGCTGCGTTCCCACCCCCGCGTCGGAACGTTGGTCCAGACCAGGGTGCGACGTGCGCCCGCAGGGCGCTGGCCTATCCGCCCCTCCACGAGCCGGGACCACCCGATCGCTTCGAAGAGCTCGCCGGTGCCGGCCCTGCCCCCTTCGCGCAGATAGCGCAAGAGATCGTGGGACTGCGGTGGTGGGAGGGTGTCCCCCAGCGCCCGGACGACCAGGTAGGCGACGCCCTCACCGCCGACGCGCGACATCCACGCTCCCGACGGTGAGGTCACCCCGGCCACCCCGGCCGAGCAGTGAGCACCCGACCGCCGCTCGCCGTGCACCTGTACGGCAGGCACGTGGCCGACCTGCACGACAGCGGTCGAGCACTTCGACGTGCCCGAGGACGACCCCTGCCGGGCGTCGCGCAGCCGCTGGGCGCCCTCAGCGGGCTCATGGATGTCGACGACCTGGCTGAGGTCGAGCGGGAGGCCGTGGTGGACCTCGCCGCCAGCTCGACGTCCGGCCAGGTCCGCGCGTGGGCGCGGCAGCTCCTGCGGACGGGGGGAGCGACGTAGGTGCAGCGCCTCCTCCTCCATGGAGTGGCCGCAGGCGGCAGCACGGATACGCAGCTGTCGCTTCAACTCAGGGTCGAGGTTGCGAATGGTGATGGCAGACACGGCGCAGTCTCCTGGTCAGCAGCACTGATGAGTATCGCAGCATTGCTATCAGTTGCATGGTTACTTCGCGACAGCCCGGCACGTCGCCGCGCCCCATCAGCCAGCTACGCGCATGTGCCCGCACCGTCGGCGAGACGCCTGTCACCGAGCTCCACGACCGGGTCGACGGCGTCGACCAGTGCGTACAGCTCGTCCCACGCCGTGTCGTCGGGGTCCTCGCCGAGGGGCTCGAAAGGCAGCGGGCCGTTGCACGCCAGCACGCGCACGACCTCGTCGGGCAGGGACCCGTCCGCTGGCGACAGCATGCGAAGCGTCGTTGAGGCCGACGTCACAGGAACGCGGTCGTGACGATCGCCCCGGCCAGCGCGACCAGCACCGTGCTGAGGATCGCCCAGGCCTGCAGCGCCCTGCCAGGCCTGAGCGTCGCGGACGCCGGTGAGGTCCTCCCCTCCTCCGGCCGAACCATTGCGCGGCAGACAACCGGCGGGTACAGTCCGGCC
>JBBDQS010000145.1 GCA_040905805.1 Egibacteraceae bacterium
GCGCGCGGGTACCGACCGTCGAAGCGGTCCACCGCCCGGTAGGCCCGGATGAGCGATTCCTGCACCAGGTCCTCGGCGCTGTCGGACTGGCCGGTCAACCGCCGCGCGACACGCAGCAGCACCTCCAGCTCGGGCACGACGTAGTCGTGGAAGTTGGCGTCACGCATCGTGGCCCGCGTCGGCATCGTCGCATCGCTGGCCATGACGCGGGAACCCCCGGCGATCGCGAGCCTATTCCATGGTCGTGGGAAGAGCCGGCGACAAAGAACGTGTTCCCTGTGCATGAAGGCAACCTGGAGCGGTGTGGCACTCGCCGACAGCAACCGGACCGTCGTCGTCGAGGGCAACCAACGACGTCCCGCCGGATTCCGTCCGCTGGGAGCACCTCGTGGAGAGTCCCGCCACGAGCTGGTGCTGGTGGAAGGGCAAGGCGTGCTACCTGTCGATCACGATCGACGACCATGCGCATGTCGACGCGGCTTGGTACTACCCCAAGCCGTGGCCGCTGGCCCGGCGCATCGCCGGCCACGTCGCCTTCGGGCCCGGCGTCGAGGTCACCGTCGACTGACCGTGGCGGCGGCGGCGGCCATCTTCATCATCACCGTCATCACCGCTGTGGGGAGAAGCCCGTCCACCAGGCCGGCGACCGCTGAGAACTCCATGATGTCACCTCCGAGTGTGTGAGGGTGCTGCTCACACAGGGGCAACCCGCTGGCGCGTCCTGATGCTTCCATTCGCGGGACAGGGGGACAGGGAATGTGGCGGCCGGTGACCGGGGTTTCCGGGCAGTGGAGCAACAGCGCAAGGCAGCGACATCTGACGCCGCTACCCAGTTCCGTGAGCACGTTGTCCCGGAGCTGGATGTCCTCCTGCGTGTCGCTCAGCGCATGACCGGTCGCACGGCGGATGCCGAGGATCTCGTCCAGGAGACGCTCATCCGCGCGTACCGGGCGGTGGACCGCTTCGACGGTCGGTACCCGCGCGCGTGGCTGCTCACGATCCTGCGCAACACCTGGAAGAACATGAACCGGCGGGCCCGCCTCCCGATGGTCAACGACGAGCACGCATTGGCCAACGCGCCTGGCCTCGGAGCGGATGGGCGCAACGCCCCCGAGGAGTTCGTCATGGACAGCACGCTGGGTGTGGAGCTGACCGAGGGGCTGCAGAAGCTGCCCGGCACGTTCCGCCAAGTCGTCCTGCTCGTCGACGTCGACGGCCTGACCTATGAGGAGACCGCCGGCGTGCTCGGTATCCCGGCCGGCACCGTGATGAGCCGCCTGCACCGGGCACGCCGACGGTTGCGCAAGCACCTCGAGCAGGCCGGCATCACCCCCAATGGGACGGTGCGGTGATGCGAGGGCGCACCCGCACGCTGCGCTGTCGGACCGTGGCCCGGCTCGTGCAGGCATACCTGGACGGCGAGCTGCACGACCGCCGAGGGGTGCTGATCGCTGACCACCTGGACCGCTGCCGCGACTGCGGCCTGGACGCCCAGACCTGGCTTTGGCTCAAGTCGACCGTTGCAGGTCTGCAGACACCGGACGAATCCGAGCAGCTGGAACGCCTACGGGCGTTCGTCGAGGATCTCACCCAGGCCTGACCACAACGGGAGGGGAGCATTCCCGTCAGTGGACGGCGCGCAGCATCATGAGGCCCAGCACGAACACGTCGACGCCCATGGGCCCATGGTGAGGGTCCGCAGGTCCCGGTCCGCTTCCAGCAGCCGCAGCCACACCTCATTGAGGGTCGGGAACGCCGGCACGGCGTGCCACAGCTGCTCGAGGGTGACCTTGCTGACGATGGCGATGCGCCTCAGGCTGTAGGGGCGTGGTGCGCCGCTCGATGGCGCGCAGGCGCGCCACGGCCGCGCTGATCCGGGTGCGGGCGGCTTCCCCGACGTGGGGAACACTACCCGCTCGGTAGCTATCCGTTGCGTGTCGCGGACACGGAATGCGGCCGGGATCGAGGGCGTTCCCGGACGTATGGAGGTTCAAGCCGTTGCTGCCGCCGAGGTCGGGGGCACCGCGGCCGCGCTCGTGGCGGGGGAGCTCCAGGCGGCCGTGGCCGCACGCGGCCGCGCCACGCTGGCGCTCAGCGGTGGGACCACCCCTGCGGCCATGCTGACAGCGCTTGCCGCACGTCGGCTGCCCTGGGAGCACATCCACGTGTTGCAGGTTGACGAGCGTGTCGCGCGGGGCGGCTCGCCGGACCGCAACATGTCGATGCTGGCCGCGAGGCTGCTGGACGCTGTCGCGATCCCGGCTACGAACGTGCACCCCATGGCGGTCACCGACCCCGACCTGGACGCCGCGGCTGATCGCTACGCTGCGCTCCTGCGCGTGCATGCCGGGAACCCTGCACGGCTCGACGTCGTGCACCTCGGTGTCGGTTCCGACGGGCACACTGCCTCCCTCGCGCCCGGCGAGGAGGCGGTGCAGGTCAGCGACCGCGACGTCGCCGTGACCGGCTTTTACCGCGGCTATCGGCGGATGACGATGACCCTGCCCCTGCTGTCGCGCGCACGCTGGACCCTGTGGCTGGTGACCGGCGGCCACAAGGCCGGCGTGGTCGGGCAGCTCGTGGCGGGCGACGCGTCGATCCCGGCGGCACGCGTCCACACCGAGCGGGCCACTCTGGTGGCCGACCTTGACGCCGCAGCGCTCGTCGGCTCCTCGGCGCACCGGTGAGCCCACTGCTGTTCCCTGTGCTG
>JBBDQS010000146.1 GCA_040905805.1 Egibacteraceae bacterium
CCAGTCAACGCAACCTCCACCACAGCCGTAGACCACCGCTCTGCGAAATCAGGGTATGATATGGAAGAAATGACCAATTGAACTAATTCCTCGACCTGATCAGGGATTCTGCCGATAGTCCGAGGAAGCGCCGGCCATCGGGTTCCGGGTCTTTCAGGTGAGAGGTAGACGCGTTGGGATCGCCGCACCGTGACCCGCCGTCGACGCCGCCGCCGCATGCCCTGGGGCTGGGTGTCGCGCGCTGGTCAGCGGGCGCGACCGCGGCCATCGCGGCGGGCGCCGTCGTCGGTGGGCTGCTGCTGGATGAGCCAGCCGTGCCCCGGGCGGGCTCAGCGATGCCGATGGGGGCTGCCGCGACGCTGCTGGTGTTCGCGGCCGCGGTCCACGCCGCCGTGGGACCGCGGTCCGGGTGGGCGCGAAAGCTCAGCGTCGCCGCTGTCGTGGTGCCGCTGACCGGGTTCGTGATCATCATCCTGTCGACCACGGGGGTCGCAGCGTTCGAGGACGTCCGGGCGCGCGCGACGGTGTGGTTGCCCGGTGGTCAGGCGGCCGGGATCCACCTGCTGCTCGGGGTCGCGATCTTCGCGTCGTTGCGCCCGAACCGGGGGCTCGGGGGGCTGCGGGTCTTCGGGCTCGTCGCTGCGGTGCTCGCCATCGCGGTCTCCGTGTCCGCCTATGCCTTCGCCGGGCATGGCTACACGATGATCCCCGGGGTCGAGCCCATGTCCGCCCTGGTGTCCATCACGACCGCCGTGGCGACCCTGGGCATCACGGTGATCGCGCCGGGTCGCTGGCCCGTGCGGGCGCTGGTCCAGCGCGCGTCGGACCGGGTCATGGTCCGGCACCTGCTGCCCTTCGTCCTGCTGACCCCGATCATCGGCATGATCCTGCTCACCTCGGCCCGCCATCTGGGTGCCGACGACGAGCCGCGAGCGGTGCTCGCCACGGCTGTCCCCTCGCTGGCGCTGTTTGGGCTGGTCGCGGTCGCGGTTCGAGACCACCGACAGCTTGCCTCCGAGATCGAGTCGCGGGACAGCCAGCTGCTGTCGGTCCTCGACGGGCTGCCGGTCGCGGTGATGCTGCGTGCCGCGGACGGCACGTTGCTCCACCTCAACCCGGAGGCGGAGCGCTTCCTCGCCCGACTGGGTGTCGACCGGTCGGTGGTGCACCCGGGCCCGGCCGCCCTGCTCGACCACCTCGAGGTGATCGACGAGCTCGGCAAGCCGCAGACGCCCGACGAGCTCCCCGTGGTCACGGCCATCCGCGACGGGAAGAGCAACGAGTCCACGCTCGGCTACGCCCTGCCGGAGAAGGGCCATGCCTGGTACAGCGTGCGCTCGGCCCCGGTGCCCCTGGGTGACGGGACGACAGGGATCATCGTCACCCTCGACGACGTGACCGAACCCCATATCGCCCGGCAGCGGGTGGCCCTGGCCGAGCGCTCGTTGCGCCTGACGTTCGACCATGCGCCGATCGGCATCGCCGTCCTCGCGCCTGACGGTCGCCTGCTCCAGGTCAACGCCGCCCTGTGCGCCCTGCTCGGCTACGACGAGGCGCAGCTGCTCGCCGCAGGCCTCGAGGCCGCGACCCACCCTGACGAGCGCGACGACCACGCCGAGCTGCTCGCCTCCTGGCTCTGCTCACCCGAGGAGCGCGACCGGGTCGATCGGCGGCTCCGGCACCGCGACGGCCACTGGGTCCTCACCCAGATGTCCATCGCACTGGTCCGCGACGCCCAGGGCGCACCGCTGCACTTCATCGCGCAGGTCGTGGACTTCACCGAGCGGCGTGCCCTGGAGGAGGAGCTGCGGGCGGCTGCGGTGCAGGATCCCCTGACCGGATTGGCCAACCGCAGGGCGCTCGCCGAGGGACTCGCCAGTGCCCAGCAGGGGCAGGCACGCGCCGGCGGCCACATCGGCCTGCTGTTCATCGACCTCGACGGCTTCAAGGCGGTGAACGACCGCTACGGGCACGCGGTCGGCGACCTGCTGCTCATCGAGACCGGACGGCAGCTGCGCGCCGCAACGCGCGGGTCGGACACCGTCTGCCGCTTGGGGGGAGACGAGTTCGTGGTCCTCTGCGCCCCGATCGACGGGCACGCCGGGCTGCGGTTCATGATCGATCGCCTCGAGCTGATGCGAACCGTGGTGCCCACAGGCGAAGGATCGGTCTCCGTGGAGCAGAGCATCGGCGCGGTCCTGGTCGAGCCGGCGGAGGACCTCGACGCGACCCTTCGGCGTGCCGATGCCGCCATGTACCGCAAGAAGCGCGAGCGAACGAGCAACGCGGAGCCCTAAAAGTCTTGTCTAGCCAGCCGACCACTCGACAAGGGGCGACGTCATGGCTAGCCGGCATGAAGGCGCAACGGAGCTCGTCGAGGAGGCGACTGCCATCGCGGCGGCGACCCTGGAGGGGTCCCGGGCGGAGCAGGCGCAGCGCTTCGTGCGCACCTACTACGCGCACCTTCCCACCCGTGACCTACGGGGAAGGACGCCCGCCGACCTGTACGGGGCGGCGATGGCGCATCTGGCGTTCGCGCGCCGGCGCGACGCGCCGCTGGTCAGCGTCTACACGCCCGACCTCGAGCAGCATGGTTGGCAGTCCACGCACAGCGTGGTCGAGGTCGTCACCGACGACATGCCCTTCCTCGTCGACTCCCTCACCATGGAGCTCAGCAACCGCGGATGCGGCATCCACCTGGTCATCCATCCGCTGATCCACGTCCACCGCGACGAGCAGGGCCGCCTGGTCGACGTCGCCGACGCGCCAGGCGCCCACACCGCCCCCGAGTCCTTCCTGCACGCCGAGATCGATCGGCAGGGCAGCGCCGCCGCACTGGACGAGATCCGCGCCAGGGTGGAGCGCACGCTTGATGACGTCCGCAAGGCCGTCAGCGACTGGCAGCCGATGCAGGCGCAGGTCTCGGCGGTGCTGGAGTCGCTGCGGGAGGATCCGCCACCCGTGGAGGCCGAGGAGCGCGAGGAGACCGAGCGCTTCCTCGAGTGGCTGCTCGACGACCACTTCACGTTCCTCGGCTATCGCACCTACGACCTCGTCGAGCAGGACGGCGACGACGTCCTGCTCGCCCGCCTCGAAACAGGCCTGGGAATCCTTCGCGACGCACCCGCGTCGGTCAAGCGCTTCGCCGAGCAGCCACGAGAGGTCCGTGCGCTGGCGCGGTCGCCCGAGCTGCTGATGCTCACCAAGGCCAACACCAAGGCAACGGTGCACCGACGCAGCTACCTCGACTATGTGGGGGTGAAGCGCTTTGGCCCGGACGGGCGCCCGTGCGGCGAGTGGCGCTTCCTGGGGCTGTACACCTCCTCGGTGTACAGCGCCCCGCCCTCGCAGATACCCGTGGTGCGGCGCAAGGTCGCCGCGGTGTCCGAGCGCGCAGGGTTCCTGCCGCACGACCACGCCACGAAGGACCTGCAGGCCACCCTCGAGCTGTACCCGCGTGACGAGCTCTTCGAGATTCCCACCGACGAGCTGTACGACATCGCTATGGGCATCGTCGGGTTGCAGGAGCGCAAGGAGGTCCGGCTGTTCCTGCGGCGGGACCGCTTCGGTCGCTACTACTCCTGCCTGGTCTTCGTGCCGCGTGACCGGTACACGACCAGCACCCGGCTGCGGCTCCAGGACGTCCTGGTGGAGGAGTTCGCTGCGACCTCGATCGACAACGCCGTGCTGCTAACCGAGTCGGTGCTCGCACGGGTGCACTTCCGCGTGCACGTGCGCGGCGACCACCCCGGCACGGATGTGGACAGACTCGAGCGCCGCCTTGGGGACGTGACCCGGACCTGGGCCGACGACCTGGCCGAGGCCCTGCACGAGGAGGCCGGTGAAGAGCACGGGGCCAGGCTTGGCCGCCGTTTCGCCGAGGCGTTCCCCGCCGGCTACCGCGCGGACCACCGTGCTCGCGTCGCCGTCGTCGACATCCGCCGGATGGAGGCGCTCGGAGAGGACGATCTGGCGGTCAGCCTCTACCGGCCGGTTGACGAGCGGGAGGACGGTCTGCGGCTGAAGCTGTACCGGTCGGGCTCTGCGGTGACCCTGTCCGACGTCCTGCCTCGTCTGGAGCACATGGGCGTGGAGGTCACCGACGAACGCCCGTACGAGATCACCCCCGCGGGCGGCCCCTCCTTGTGGATCTACGACTTCGGCCTGCGCCACGCGCGTTTCGCGGAGGTGCCGATCGAGCAGGTGCAACCGGTGTTCGTCGAGTCGTTCCTGCGCGTGTGGCACGGCGACGCCGAAGACGATGGGCTCAACCGACTGGTCTTGAACCCGGGGCTGCGCTGGTTGGACGTCACACTCCTGCGCGCGTACAGCAAGTACCTCCGCCAGGCGGTGACCTACTTCAGCGAACCGTACCTGCAGTCCGCACTGGTCGGCCACCCGCACGTGGCGGCGCTCCTTCGCGGTGTGTTCGCGGCCCGTTTCGATCCCGACGGCCACGACGCCGCTCGGGCCGATGCCCTGGTCGAGGAGATCGAGGCCGCGCTGGACGACGTGGACAGCCTCGACGAGGACCGCATCCTGCGCAGCTTCCTGCACGTGCTGCTGGCGACGGTGCGCACCAACGCGTTCCAGCGAACCGGCGACGGTGACGATCCCCCACGCCACCTCTCCCTGAAGCTGGATCCCTCGACGATCCCCGGCCTTCCCCGACCGCTGCCCGCCTTCGAGATCTTCGTGTACTCGCCGCGCACCGAGGGGGTGCACCTGCGTGCAGGGCTGGTCGCGCGTGGAGGGCTGCGCTGGTCGGATCGACGTGAGGACTTCCGCGCCGAGGTCCTCGGCCTGGTCAAGGCGCAGAACGTCAAGAACGCCGTCATCGTGCCGGTGGGCGCCAAGGGCGGGTTCGTGGTCAAGCGCCCGCCCGAAGACCGTCAGGAGCTGTCCCGTGAAGTGCAGGAGTGCTACCGCACCTTCATCCGCGGGCTGCTGGACGTCACCGACGGCATCGTGGGCGACGAGGTTGTCCCACCCGCCCGCGTCGTGCGCTACGACGGCGACGACCCCTACCTGGTGGTCGCCGCGGACAAGGGCACCGCCTCCTTCTCCGACACCGCCAACGCCCTCGCTGCCGAGTACGGCTTCTGGCTCGGCGACGCCTTCGCAGCCGGCGGCTCCGCGGGCTACGACCACAAGGCGATGGGCATCACTGCGCGCGGAGCGTGGAAGTCCGTCAGCCACCACTTCCGCGAGATGAGCATCGACGTGGACGAGCAGGACTTCACCTGCGCCGGCATCGGTGACATGTCCGGCGACGTGTTCGGCAACGGCATGCTGCTGTCCGAGCACATCCGGCTGGTGGCGGCATTCGACCACCGCCACATCTTCCTCGACCCCGACCCTGACGCCGCGTCCAGCCATGCGGAGCGCGGACGGCTCTTTGCGCTTCCCCGCTCGAGCTGGGACGACTACGACCGCGAGCTGATCTCCGCCGGCGGCGGGGTGTGGCCGAGGACCGCAAAGTCCGTCCCGCTCTCGGAGCAGGCTCGCGGCGTCCTCGACGTCACCGAGGAGGCGCTGTCGCCCGACGAGCTCATCCAGG
Organism: Egibacteraceae bacterium; assembly: GCA_040905805.1. Classification (NCBI taxonomy): domain Bacteria; kingdom Bacillati; phylum Actinomycetota; class Nitriliruptoria; order Egibacterales; family Egibacteraceae; species Egibacteraceae bacterium. Next base: position 5,561 of record JBBDQS010000146.1, read on the forward strand.
CCATCCTCCGTGCCCCCGTGAACCTGCTCTTCAACGGAGGGATCGGCACCTTCGTGAAGGCCAGCCACGAGTCCCACGCCGACGTCGGGGACAAGACCACCGACCGGATCCGCGTCGACGCCTCACAGCTGCGAGCCAAGGTCGTCGGCGAAGGCGGCAACCTGGGCTTCACCCAGCACGCGCGGGTCGAGTACGCGCTGGCCGGCGGGCGGATCAACACCGACGCGATCGACAACTCGGCCGGTGTGGACACCTCCGACCACGAGGTCAACTTCAAGATCCTGCTCGGCGGGCTGGTGGCCGACGGGGAGCTGACCGGCAAGCAGCGCAATGCGCTGCTCGAGGGCATGACGGACGAGGTCGCTGTGCTGGTCCTGCGCAACACCGACGAGCAGAACCAGGCGCTCAGCCGCTCGTGCGTGCACGCGGTGTCGATGGCCGACGTGCTCCGCCGCTACCTGCGCCACCTCGACGAGAACGCCCTCCTGGACCGAGCGCTGGAGTTCATGCCCGACGACGAGACCCTCGTGGAGCGGCGTCACCAGGGCCAGGGACTGGTGCGCCCGGAGTTCGCGGTCGTGCTGGCCTCGACCAAGATGGCCCTGTACGACCAGTTGCTCGACTCCGACGTCTGCGAGGACCCGTGGCTGGCGCGTGCGCTGCTGTCCTACTTCCCCCGCGTCCTGCGTGAGCGCTACCCGGAGGAGATCCGGGCCCACCGGCTCAGCCGCGAGATCATCGCCACCCAGGTGGCGAACCAGGTCGTCAACGAGGCCGGCACGACCTTCCTCTTCCGCCTCGCGGAGGAGACCGGCGCGTCGAGCCCGGACATCGTGCGTGCGCACACCGTCGCCAGCACCGTCTTCGGCCTGCGCGACCTGCAGGACGCCGTGCGCGCGCTCGACCACGAGGTCCCTGCCCTGATCCAGACCCGCATGGTGCTCGAAGGCCGCCGTCTGGTCGAGCGCGGCAGCCGGTGGTTGCTGCGCAACCGCTCGAGTCCCCTCGACATCTCCGCGTGCGTGGACTTCTTCGGCCCCGGCACCACAGCCGTCACCGACCTGCTGCCCGGGCCGATGGCGGGTGTGGACCGGCGTGCGCGCGACGAGACCGCGGCGGAGCTGGCTGACGCCGGCGTGCCCACCGCGCTGGCCGAGCGCGTGGCGAACCTGCCGGTGCTGTACGCCGCGCTCGCGCTGGTCACCGTCGCCGACGCCGTGGACGAGGACGTCGCCACCGTCACCGAGGCCTACCTGGTCCTGGCCGAGCGCCTCCACCTCGACTGGCTCGGCCAGCAGATCATCGCGCTGCCTCGGGACAACCGCTGGCAGGCGCTGGCTCGCGACGCCCTGCGTGACGACGTCCATGCCCAACACCAGGCGCTCACCGCCGAGGCGCTGCGCGCCAGCGACCAGGACACGGATGCCGTGTCGCGCGTGGACGGGTGGCTGCGGCACAACGCTGCCAAGGTGCGCCGGTGCGAGCGCATGCTGGCGGAGATCCAGGCCGTCACCTCGTCAGACCTCGCGGTGCTGTCCGTTGGCTTGGGGGAGATCCGCAATCTGGTCGAGGTGCACGGGTGACCCTGACGCCATCAGCGTCATCAGATAGATCGGTCTTGTCCGCACCGCACCGAGCGACTGGTACAGCGCGCGCTGACCCGCCAGAGCGTTGCCGGCAGCCACAGTGTCGGATATATTGTTCTCGATGAGGATATACTCAGGGGGCTCGCCGTGACGAAGCGACTGGTGGACATCGACGATGCGACGCTCGCGGACGCCCGGCAGGCGCTCGGGACTTCGACACTCAAGGACACCGTCAACACCGCCTTGCAGGAATCGGTGAAGGCGGGCCGGCGGCGGGCACTGACCAGGGACGATCTTGTTGCCTTCGCCGAGGCCGTCAAGGATCTCGGGGACCCCGAGGTCATGGCGAAGGCGTGGGACTGAGCGCGACGCGCTGGCTGATCGACAAGTCGGCACTCTGGCGGCTGGGCAAGCCAGAGGTCGCCGATGTCGTGGAGCCAGCGATCATCGCCGGACTGGTCGGCGTGAGCGTCGTGACCGAACTGGAGGTCGGCTTCTCCGCACGCTCGACGGCTGACTACCGGCTCATGCGCGCTACAGTGATGGACCGTCTCATCCCTGTTGCTTTCCCGTACCGGGCGGAGTCACGGGCTCGGGAGGTGCAGGCGGCCCTCGTGGAGCGCGGCGAGCACCGCTCCGCCGGGGTGGCCGACGTGCTCCTGGCGGCAACCGCGGAGCTCGAGGGCCTCACCGTGTGGCACTACGACAGCGACTTCGACCTCATCGCCGTCGTGACCGGCCAGGAGATGGAATGGGTCGTGCCCCGAGGGACGGTGGACTGATGAGCGCCCCGACCGAGGAGCGTCTCGAGACGGCGATCTGCCCCTCATGGACACCCCGTGGCAGGCCACCCAGCATCGCGCCGTGAAAGGAGTACGCGGAGGCCGCGGTCTCCGCGAGAGGCTGGTGGGGGACGATCCGCACGACCGTGCCGTGGGCTGCCTGCCGGCGCGCGTCAGCGGGTGCCGCGGCCGCGGAACTGCGCCTTGCGGTAGTCCTTGTTGAGCAGGGCGATGAAGTCGATCGAGATCTCCTTCGGGCACGCCGCCTCGCACTCGCCCATGTTCGTGCAGGACCCGAAGTACTGCTCCATCACCTCGACCATGTTCGTCGCCCGGCTGTCGCGCTCGGGCTGCCCCTGCGGCAGCAGGGACAGGTGGGAGGCCTTGGCGGCGGTGAACAGCTGCGCGGCCCCGTTCGGGCACGCGGCCACGCAGGCGCCGCACTGGATGCACGACGCGGCGTCCATCGCCCGGTCCGCGTCCTCCTTGGGCACCGGCGTCATGTTGGCGTCGGGGGCACCGCCGGTGTTGACCGAGATGTAGCCGCCCGCCTCGACGATGCGGTCGAAGGCGCCGCGGTTGACCACCAGGTCCTTGATCACCGGGAAGCCGGCCGCGCGGAACGGCTCGATGGTGATCACGTCGCCGCTGGCGTAGTGGCGCATGTGCAGCTGGCAGGTCGCGGTGCCCCGCTGCGGGCCGTGCGCCTGGCCGTTGATCATCATCCCGCAGGAGCCGCAGATGCCCTCCCGGCAGTCGTGGTCGAAGGCGATCGGCTCCCGGCCCTCACCCATCAGCTGCTCGTTGACGACGTCGAGCATCTCCAGGAAGGACGCGTGCTCGCTGACCCCGCGGGCCTCGTAGGTCTGGAAGCCTCCCGGGTCGTTGGGACCGATCTGTCGCCAGACCCTCAGCGTCAGGTCGAGTTCACTGTGCGTGCCGTTGGCGGACATCTACGTGTAGCTCCTCTGCGACAGCTCGACAGCGGAGAACTCCAGTGGTTCGGTGTGCAGACGCGGCTGGTGGCTTCGTCCGGTCCACTCCCAGGCGGCGACGTAGGCGAAGTGCTCATCGTCGCGCAGGGCCTCGCCCTCGGGGGTCTGGTGCTCCTCGCGGAAGTGACCGCCGCACGACTCCTCCCGGTGCAGCGCGTCGTGGCACATGAGCTCGGCCAGCTCGAAGAAGTCCGCGACCCGTCCGGCCTTCTCCAGCGACTGGTTGAGGGTCTCGTGCTCGCCGAGCACGCGCACGTCCGCCTCGAACTCCGCGCGCAGAGCGGGGATCTGCGACAGCGCTTTCTCCAGCCCCGAGCGGCTGCGGGCCATGCCGCAGTGGTCCCACATGATCTTGCCGAGCTCGCGGTGGAACCAGTCCACGGTGCGGGTCCCCCCCACGGCGAGCAGTCCGCGCACCTGGTCCCGGATGCCCGACTCGGCCGCGGCGAACGCGGGATGGTCGGTCGGCACGGGACGCTCGCCCAGCTGCGGGGCGAGGTAGTCACCGATCGTGGCGGGCAGCACGAAGTACCCGTCGGCGAGCCCCTGCATGAGCGCGCTGGCGCCCAGGCGGTTGGCGCCGTGGTCGGAGAAGTTCGCCTCCCCGATGGCGTAGAGGCCCGGCACGGTGGTCATCAGGTTGTAGTCCACCCAGAGCCCACCCATCGTGTAGTGGGGGGCGGGGTAGATGCGCATCGGCACCCGGTAGGGATCCTCACCGGTGATGCGCTCGTACATCGCGAACAGGTTGCCGTAGCGCTCGGCGATGATGTCGGTGCCGAGGCGCGCGACCGCGTCGGCGAAGTCGAGGTACACGCCGTTGCCCAGGGGCCCCACCCCCCGGTCCTGGTCGATGATCAGCTTCGCGTTGCGGCTGGCCACGTCGCGGGGCACGAGGTTGCCGAACGCGGGGTACTTGCGCTCGAGGTAGTAGTCGCGCTCGGACTCGGGGATCTGGTCGGGGGAGCGGGTCTCGTCGGGGTCGGTGGGCACCCAGATGCGCCCGTCGTTGCGCAGCGACTCGCTCATGAGGGTGAGCTTGGACTGGTAGTCACCGCTGGCGGGGATGCAGGTCGGGTGGATCTGGGTGTAGCAGGGGTTCGCGAACGCCGCGCCCCGCCGGTGCGCCCGCCACTTGGCGGTGGCGTTGGACGCCATCGCGTTGGTCGACAGGTAGAACACGTTGGAGTACCCGCCGGTCCCGAGGACGACGGCGTGCGCGGAGTGGCTGGTGATCGCCCCGGTGAGCAGGTCGCGGACCACGATGCCGACGGCCCGACCGTCGACGACGACCAGATCGAGCATCTCGGTCCGCGGGTACAGGGTGACGGTGCCCGCCTCGACCTGGCGGGCCATGGCCTGATAGGCGCCGAGCAGCAGCTGCTGGCCGGTCTGACCGCGCGCGTAGAACGTCCGCGAGACCTGCGCCCCGCCGAACGAGCGGTTGTCGAGCAGACCGCCGTACTCGCGGGCGAACGGCACACCCTGCGCGACGCACTGGTCGATGATGTCCACGCTCACCTGCGCGAGCCGGTACACGTTCGGCTCCCGGGACCGGTAGTCGCCGCCCTTCACCGTGTCGTAGAAGAGCCGGTGGACCGAGTCGCCGTCCCCGCGGTAGTTCTTGGCGGCGTTGATCCCGCCCTGCGCCGCGATGGAGTGCGCACGGCGGGGCGAGTCGTGGAACGTGAAGACCTTCACCCGGTAGCCGAGCTCGCCGAGGCTCGCGGCCGCCGACGCCCCCGCCAGCCCGGTGCCGACGACGATGATCTCGAAGCGGCGCTTGTTGTTGGGGTTCACGAGCCGCAGGTCGAAGGTGTGGGCGTCCCACGCGTCCGGCAGCGGACCCGGGGGGAGCTTCGCATCCAGTTGCATCAGGGGCACTCTCCGGGAAGGGCTCAGGCGACGAGGCCGGTCATCACGGCCACGGGGAAGCTCAGGTTGCCCCCGACGACGGCGACCGTGAAGCCGATGGCGAAGTAGCGCCGCCAGTGGTTGAACCGGCGGTTGCTCCACCCCATCGATTGGAACAGGCTCCACGCACCGTGGTACAGGTGCAGTCCCAGGGCCAGGTTCGCGATGATGTAGAAGACCGACACGGGGACGCGCTGGAAGCTCGCCACGACGTTGCCGTAGGCGTCGCCGTGGTGGAAGTCGGGGTTGGCCGTGCCGAACGTGAGGTCGGCGAGATGGAACAGCACGAACGCCAGCACGATGATCCCGCTCCAGCGCATCGTGCGGGCGGCGAAGTCCGCGGCGACCCAGTCCCGCCGGGAGGCGTAGCGCTGAGGCCGGGCCCGGCGGTTCATGATGGTGAGCTGGGTGGCCGCGACGATGTGCACCACGAACGACACGAGCAGCACGACGCGGATGATCCAGAGGACCGAGCTCTCCGGGGCGGCGGGGGAGCCGAACAGCCGCAACCAGTCCGCATACTCGTTCATCGAGTCCTGGCCGAAGTACAGCTTCAGGTTGCCGAGCATGTGCAGGGCGACGTAGCCCATGAGCACCAAGCCGGTGACCGCCATGGCGTACTTCTTGCCCAGCGAGGACCGGTAGAGGTCGCCCAGCCAGAAGCGGCTGCGGACCTGCTCGGGACGTGCGGCGGGCGCCCCCTCGGCCCCGCTGTCGCGCGGGCCGGAGTCGGCCGCGCCGGGCCCGTGGTCCGTGGTGGGTGACGCCATCCCGCGCTCCTTGGATCAGGTCCCCCAAGGCTAGCGCGCACCGGTGCCCATTTTGCGCACGGGCCGACGCGATCGCTCGCGGCAACGGTCGGCCCGCGTAGACTCGCCGACCTATGGTGAGCGACCCCACCGGGCACCGCACGGCGTCCGGCATCCCCGCGCAGCCGGTCTACCGGCCGGACGACGTGGCGCTCGACTATGACCGTGATCTCGGGGATCCCGGCACCTTCCCGTTCACCCGCGGGGTGTACGACTCGATGTACCGCGGACGCGTGTGGACGATGCGCCAGTACGCGGGGTTCGCCACCGCAGCGGCGTCCAACGCCCGGTACCGGTACCTGCTCGACCAGGGCCAGACCGGCCTGTCGGTGGCGTTCGACCTCCCGACGCAGATGGGCTACGACTCCGACCACGAGCTCGCGGCCGGCGAGGTGGGCAAGGTGGGGGTCGCGATCGACTCGCTGGCGGATATGCGGGCGCTGTTCGACGGCATCCCGCTCGCCGACGTGTCGACGTCGATGACCATCAACGCGCCCGCGGCGATCCTCCTGCTGCTCTACCAGCTGGTCGGGGAGGAGCAGGGGGTCGATCCGGCCCGCCTACGCGGCACCGTGCAGAACGACGTGCTGAAGGAGTACATCGCTCGCGGCACCTACATCTTCCCGCCGGTGCCGTCCCTGCGGATCGTCACCGACACCTTCGCCTACTGCGCCGCGGAGCTGCCGAGCTTCAACTCCATCTCGATCTCGGGGTACCACATCGGCGAGGCCGGCGCGACGGCGACGCAGGAGGTCGCCTTCACGCTCGCCGACGCGATCGCCTACGTCGACGCCGCCGTGGCCGCCGGGCTCGACGTCGACGCGTTCGCCCCCCGGCTGTCGTTCTTCTTCGTCGCCCGGTCCTCGCTGCTGGAGGAGGTCGCCAAGTTCCGCGCTGCACGGCGTCTGTGGGCCCGCATCATGCGTGACCGGTACGGTGCCCGCGACGAGCGCTCGCAGATGCTGCGCTTCCACACGCAGACCGCCGGCGTGCAGCTGACCGCCCAGCAGGCGGAGGTGAACATGGCGCGCGTCACCATCCAGGCGCTGGCCGCCACCCTCGGTGGCACCCAGTCCCTGCACGCCAACGCCTTCGACGAGGCCCTCGCGCTGCCGTCGGAGACCGCCGCCCGGCTGGCACTGCGCACCCAGCAGGTGATCGCCCACGAGACCGACGTCCCCCTGACCGCCGATCCCCTGGCCGGCAGCTGGTTCATCGAGTCCCTCACCGACCAGATCGAAGACCAGGTCAACGACTACCTCGCCCGCATCGAGGAGATGGGCGGGGCCGTCCGCGCGATCGAGGCCGGCTTCCAGAAGGCCGAGATCGAGCGCAGTGCCTACGAGCTGGCCAAGGCCATCGAGTCCGGCGAGCAGGTCATCGTCGGGGTCAACCGCTACCAGATCGACGAGGACATCGACCCGGACCTGCAGCGTGTCGACGACGCCGTCGCCGACGGCCAGGTGACCCAGCTGCGGACCATTCGCGCCGAGCGCGACGCCGACGTCGTCCGTGCGGCACTCGCCGAGGTGGATCGGGCTGCCCGAGGCGACGCCAACCTCCTGCCGCCCATGAAGGAGGCCCTGCGGTGCATGGCGACCGTCGGGGAGATCTGCGACACCCTGCGCGCCGTCTTCGGTCGGTACCGCCCGGCTGACGCGATGTAGGCAGCGGGTGCGTTGAGGATCAGGGCCACCACGCGGCCCTGATCCTCAACGCAGCAGCGCGGTCACCGCCTCGAGGTCCCCCAGGTCGTGCAGCACCGCGTCGGCGGGCAGAGCCGCAAGCGTCTCGTAGGGCACCCGGCCGGTCGCGACGAGCAGGCAGCGGGCACCGCCGGCGCGCGCACAGGCCAGGTCGTTGGGCGTGTCGCCGACCACCCACACCTCGTCGGGCTCCCGGCCGTAGCGCTGGACGAAGCGCCGTCGCGCGACCGGCACGAGCTCGCACCGGTCGTGGTGGTCGCTGCCGTACGCGCCGATCTCCAGGTCGAACCACCGATCGACGCCGAAGACCGCGAGCTTCAATGCGGCGTTGGCAGCGATGTTGCCGGTCAGCACGGTCTGCACGACCCGCGGGTCGCCGTCGAGTCGGGCGAGCAGCGCCGCGACACCGGGGAGCAGGCGCCCGTTCTCCCGCAGGCGCTCGGGTGAGCCGGCCAGCTCGTCCTCGAGGTGGCGGAGGATCCCCGCCAGGCCCTCGGCCGCGGCGGCGGGATCCAGGCCCATGGTCTCGAGGATCTCCAGCGCGATCTGCGGGTCGGTCTTGCCGCTCATCGCGATGCCGTGCGCGCCGGGGTGGGTGCCCGTCGCCCGGTGCACCGCGGTGGCGAACGCCTCCCGGGCGAGGGGGCCGGCGCGCAGCACCGTGCCGTCGATGTCCCACAGCAGCAGCATCACCCTAGGCCATCCGTTGCCGGATCCGCCGCGTGAAGGATTCCTGTCGGCTCATCGCCATGCCCTTTGCGTCGCCTCGGTCGGGGGTAGGCCCGGAGGTCAGCGGCCCGTCTCCGAGAAGTGGTGGTAGTCCTTGATGCTGCTCCAGTCCCCGCCCCAGCCCCACCCGACCGCGTCGAACGCGTCGACGACCGGGCCCGGCCGGGTGATCATGCCGGCGCGCAGGTGGTCGCGGTCCAGGTAGTCCGCACCGGCGACGGGTGAGATCCGTCCGTCGCGCACGTACGGGTTCTGCAGGGGGTTGAGGTCGATCGCGGTGCCGAACGCGTGCTCGGACCAGCGGTCGGTGCCCTCCAACCGCCGGCAGTTGAAGGCGGAGGTGTTGTTGGCCTCCATCGACCGGTCGTCATCGCCGGCGAAGGCCTCGACCGGCTCCATGCGCGCGATGGGAAAGCGTGCGGCGAGGAGATCGGCGAAGACGGCACGCACCGTGTCGGCCACGCGCACGGCCACGACCATCCGCCCGGCGTGCACGTGGCCGTCGAAGCCCCAATGGTTCAGCTCGAGCAGGGCGAGGTCGTCGAGCCCGACCGGACAACCGGGGTGCCACGACACGCCGGTCATCGCGGCACGCACGTTCGGGGGAAGGGGTGTCGCTGCGGTTGACTCCATGCGGTCCTCCGTGGGGATCGCGGCGGCCGGGGTGGGCTCGCCCGCGGGTGCGGTGGGCTCGCCGCGGGTGCGTTGGGCGGCCCGCTCTCGCCCGCGGCACGGTCGCGCTCCAGGGTCGGTGCCGGCTCCTGCGCAGGCTCGAGTGCAGCGGCGGGCGCCGGCGGGGGCGCCGCCGCGGGCGCTTCTTGGTGGCCGGGTGCGGGGCCCGTCGCCGTCACGGCCAGCACGCCGGCGGCGGTGAGCGCCACCGCGGCGATCATGCCCGCGAGCACAGCGACCCAAGCACGGCGGCTCATGCTCCCATCCTGCCGCACGCCGTACGCTGCGGCGGACCCGCCAGCTGCGGGAGAGGAGGCGCCGTGGGTGTCCGATGGCCCGGCTGGGCGGCCGAATCGATCGAGATCGCGCCACCCGATCCTGCCTGGCCGGGGCGGGCGGCGGTGTGGCGCCAGGAAGAAGATTGCGGACGCGGGTTGACCCTGACGTAGCGGGACGCCGTAGCGTCGACGTCGGAGGTGGTCACCGATGAGCTACACGGTGGGAGAGGTCGCCCGCGTCGCGGGCGTGACCGTTCGCACCCTGCACCACTACGACGAGATCGGGTTGCTGCACCCGAGCGGCCGGACCCCCGCGGGGTACCGGCAGTACGCCGACGAGGACCTGGACCGCCTCCAGCAGATCCTGGCCTACCGGGCCATGGGGTTCGAGCTGGACAAGGTCGCCGCGATCCTCGACGACCCCGATCTCGACCCGATCGACCACCTGCGCAGCCAGCAAACCGTGCTCACGGACCGCCTGGAGCAGCTGCAGGCAATGGTCACCGCACTCGAGAAGACGATGGAGGCACGCAAGATGGGCATCTCACTGACCCCCGACGAGCAGTTCGAGGTCTTCGGCGACTTCGACTCCGGCGCGTACGCCGAGGAGGTCGAGGAGCGCTGGGGCGGCACCGACGCCTACCGGCAGTCGAAGGGCCGCACCGAGGCGTACACCAAGACCGACTGGCTGGTCATGGGGGAGGAGGCCGGCGAGATCGAGTTGGGCTTCGCCGCGGCCATGGCCGCGGGCACGCCCCCTGACAGTGCCGAGACGATGGACATCGCCGAGTCCCACCGCCGGCACATCGCACGGTGGTTCTACGACTGCCCGCCCGAGATGCATCGCGGCCTCGGGGAGATGTACATCGCCGACCCGCGGTTCACCGCTCACTATGAGGAGACGGCCGCCGGGCTGGCGCAGTACGTCCGCGACGCGGTCGTGGCCAACGCTGACCGTTCGTAGCTGTCCCGCCCCGTCCGGTGAGGGGTCTGGCGCACCGTAGCGGTGTGCTGAACGCCGCGCCGCGGGTGCGTGCAGACCGCATCGCCTCCGCCGCCAGCAGGCGAGCGCAGCGGCGGTGAGGCCGGTCAGCGCCCGCCGAGCGCGTCGTGCAAGGCGCGGATGCGGCTGACCGGCCCGCCGTAGGCCGCGAGCATGGCGGGGTCGGGAACCACGTGGTCCCCGCCGTGCTCGACTGTGGCTGCCGCTGCCGCCGTGTCGGGGAACACCCCCGCGGCGACCCCGCCGAGCAGGGCTGCGCCCAGGGCGGCGGCCTCCGTCAGCGCGGGTCGGTGCAGGGTTTGACCCGTGACCGCCGCCTTGATCGCGAGCAGGAGCGGGGTGCGGGTCCCGCCGCCGATCACGCGCAGGGTTTGGCGGCTGGGCGCGGCGTGCGCGGTCAGGCGTGCCAGGACGTCGCCGGCCGCAACGGCGAGGCCCTCGAGCACCGCGCGGGTAACGGTGCCCCGGTCGGTGTCGGGCGTCAGGCCCACCAGCGCCCCGGGCGCGCCGTCGACCACCCCGGGCAGGGCCAGGTGCGGCGCGAAGACGACGCCGTGGGCGCCAGGGGGCACCGCGCCCGCCTCGGCGAGCAGCTCGGCGCGGTCGCCGTCCAGCATGCGCAGCGCCCACTCGAGGCTGGCGCCGCCGGCGTGCACCCCAGCCGCTGCGTACCAGCGGTCGGCGGCGACGTGCACCCCCTGCGAGAACCGCGGCGTGGTGGCGTCGGTGGGCAGTGGCGCGGTCAGCGGGACGAGCAGGGACTCGGCCGTGCCCATCGAGTCCAGGGCACGCCCGGGGTCGGTCACCCCCGCAGCCAGCGCCCCGCACACGTGGTCGTGGCCGCCTGCGCCGACCACGGTGTGCTCGGGCAGTCCCGTCGCGCGCGCCGCCGATCGGGTCACCCGACCGAGGGCCGTCCCGCTGCTGACCAGCGGGGCGAAGAGAGTCGCGGGGATCCCAGTGGCGTCGAGGACCTCGGCGGACCACCGCCGCGCACGCAGGTCGAGGGCCCCCGTGCGGGTGGCCAACGACAGGTCCGTGGCCTGGTGCCCGCACAGTCGGTAGGCCACGTAGTCGGCGACGTTCAGCCAGGCGCGGGTGCGGGTGAACGCGTCTTGGTCGTGCTCGGCCAGCCAGGCGAGCTTGCAGATCCCGTAGATCGGCTGCGGCGGCACACCGGTGACGGCCCGCAACCGGTCGGCACCGAGGGTGTCGGCCAGTCGCCGGGCTTGGGCGTCCGAGCGCCGGTCGAACCACGCGATCACCGGTGCCGTCGGGGTCCCCGATTCGTCCAGCGGCACGCCGGCCTCGGCCATGCTCGCCACGGCGACGCTCACGACGCGGTCGGGATTGTCGACACGGCCGAGGGCGTCACGCAGCACCGCCACGGCGGCGTCCCACAGTGCCTGCGCGTCGTGCTCGGTGCGACCCGGTGGGGTCAAACGCACGGGGGTGGGCACCGCCGCGACCGCAACCGCCCGGCCCGCAGGCTCGTACACGGCCGCTTTGATGGAGGTCGTACCGACGTCGACGCCGGCCAGCAGCGGTTCGATGGTCATCCCGCCCCGTGGGGTCGCGGCCCGAGGAGCACGCCGGGGTTGAGCAGCCCACCGGGGTCGAGTGCGTCCTTGAGCGCGCGCATGACCGCGAGGTCGGTGGCGCGGCGGGTGGCGGCCAGCCACCCCACCTTGGCCTGGCCGATGCCGTGCTCGGCGCTGATCGACCCGCCGAGCTCCGCCACAAGGCCGAGCACCGCGTCGTCGACCGTCGGATCCTCGGCGGCGGGTCCCACCACGTTCACGTGCAGGTTGCCGTCGGCGAGATGGCCCCACAGGACGGTGCGCGCCCCCGGCGCGGCCTCGGCGACCCGGCGGCGCACCGCGGGCTCGAACGCCGCCATGGTTCCCAGCGGCACGCTCACGTCGAGCTTGTGCGCCACGCCGAGCGCAGCGACGGCCTCGGTGTGCCGCTCCCGGTACGCCCACAGTGCCGCCCGTCCCGCACGGTCGGTGGCGACGGCGGCGTCGGTGACCTCCGGGACGTCGCCGATGACGGCGGCCAGCTCGTCGGTGGGGTCGCGGTGAGCGGCGCACTCCACGAGCAGCACGCACGGCGCATTCGTGGGCAGCGGCGGTGGCAGGCCGGTGTGCCCTGTGACGAGGTCGATGCCGTCGGCGTAGCAGACCTCAGCCGCCTCCAGCGACGGCAGCCGGGCGCGCAGGCGCGCCAGCACCGCGACCGCGTCGGCGGTGGACGTTACGGCGAGCAGCGCCACGACCCGGGCGGGCAGCGCCGGGACCAGCCCGAGGTACGCCCGGGTCACCACGGCCAGGGTGCCCTCGCTGCCGGTGAGCAGGCTCGGCAGGTGGTAGCCGGTGTTGTCCTTGGTCAGGCCGGCCAGGTGCGACACCACGCTCCCGTCGGCAAAGACCGCCTCCACCCCGCGCACGTGGGCGCGCATCGCGCCGTAGCGAAGGACGCGCACGCCACCCGCGTTGGTCGCGACCAGCCCGCCGACCGTGGCGCTGTCACGCGCGGCGAGGTCGACGGGGAACGCCAGGCCCGCGGCGGCGGCGTGCGCCTGCAGGGCGGCCAGCGTGACCCCGGCGCCGACGACCACGCCGCCGGCCGCGGTGTCCACCGGCTCCATCCCGTTGAGCCGCGACAGGCTGAGGACCACCTCGCCGCCTCGTGGCACGCCGCCGCCGACCAACCCCGTGTTGCCCCCTTGCGGGACGACCGGCGCGCCGGCGGCGGCGCACGCCCGCAGGCAGGCCGCGACCTGCCGGGTGTCGGCCGGGCGCACGACCAGACGGGCGCGGCCGTGGTACCGGCCGGTCCAGTCGACCTCGTAGGGGGCGCGGACGTCGGGGTCGCCCAGGACCTGTGCGGGACCGACGGCGGCGGCCAGACGGTCCTGCAGGGCGGTCACGGGCCGCATCGTAGGCGATGGGCGCCACGCCGGCCGCGGCGATCGGGGCGAACGGGGGCGCAGCGGTAGGGTCGTGGCCATGTTCCCCGAGCAGCGCAGCCGTCGGGAGCGGCCGTGACGGCGCCGGTCGACCGTCACCCCGCGTTCCCTGGGGACGCGGTGGCTGCGCACTGGAGCGCCCAGCGGGGGCTGCCCCTGACCCCGTACCGGTCCTGGGGGGTGCCGCTGGTGCGCGACGGCAGCGTGCTGCGCACGGCAGGAGGCAGCGACTTCCCGGGCGTCTTCCCCGACCCGACGAGCCCGCCGCTGGACCCTCCGGTGCCGCCCCGGGGGGTGGCCGCGCTGATCCTCCACGACGTCACCGACGAGGGCGGGGTGCCCGACCAGGCGGTCGTGCTCGACGCGCGCGCCCGGACGTACCTGCGCTACGAGTGCGCGTCCGCGGAGTTCGGGACGGACCCGGAGGCCTACTGGCACGACACGCTCAGCACCAAGCGGCGCAAGCGTCTGCGCCACGACCGGCGCAAGCTCGCCGAGGGCGGAGAGGTCACCGTGCGCTGGGTCGACGCCGCCGACGCCGACGCGATGTTCGGCCGCTTCTTCGCGATGCTGTGCTCGCGGGCTCGCCACCACGGCGCGTACGATGCCAACGTGCTGGACGGGGCGTACCTGCGTGACGTGTGGCGCCGCTTCGCGGGCCGGGACCTGCTGGTCAGCGCCTTGTGCGTGGGGGATCGGCCGGTCAGCTTCCGCACCGGATACGCCGTCGGGACCCGCTTCGTCGGCTACATGCCGGCCATCGACCGGGCGTTCGGCACCGCCAGCGTCGGTGACCTGCACATGCAGCTACTGATGCCCGAGCTCGCCGCGCTGGGGATCACCTCCTACCACATGGGCAAGGGGTCGCGCGGCAACAAGGAGGTCTGGGCGACCGGCACCTACACCCTGTCCACGGTGGTCGTCCCGCTGGCGGCGGGCCTGCGCGCCCGGGGGGTGACGGCGATCGAGGACGGTCGCCAGCGGCTCCGCCGGGCCATCACCGCCCGCGGTTGGGAGGTGCCCCTGCGCCGTGGGCTGCACCGCGTGCACACGCGTCCGGGGGCGACCTACCGTCGCGTGCTCGAGGGCGGGGGTGCCGGCGGCGCCGACCGCCTCGAGGGGACCGGCGGGGCAGCGGGACAGCCGTGAGGGCGACATCCTCCGCGGCCCGGCCCCGCGAAGAGGACCCCGGCACCCCGCAGACCCCCCGGTCCGGGCGCATCCTCGGCGTGGACGTGGCCCGCGCCGTCGCGATCGCCGGCATGGTGATGGTGCACTTCACCCTCACCGATCCGGCGGGGTCGGGCGGGCAGGCCGCCGCCCTGCCGGACGGCCCCCTGGGCCGCGTGTCGCTGCTGTTCGTGCTCGTGCTCGGCGTCGGTGTCTCCCTGCAGGATCGCGGCCGATCCCCGACGCGACGGCGTACCCGCCTGCGGCTGGTGTGGCGTGCTGCCGTGTTGCTCCCCCTGGGGCTCGGCCTGCAGGTGCTCGACCACGGCGTGTCCGTGATCCTGGCCGACCTCGCGCTGCTGCTCCTCCTCGCCGCGGCCGTCCTCGCGTGGTCGGACCGACGGTTGCTGGCGGCGTCTGCCGCTGCCTTCGTGGCCGGCCCGGCCGTGTTCGTGGTCGTCGGGATGCTGGCCCCCGACGTGATCACCGGCGTGGCGCCGGCGCTGACCGACCGGCCCGGACGGATCGTCACCGGCCTCGTGGTGGGCGGGGTGTACCCGCTGGTGGCGGGGGTGGGGACGCTGCTGCTGGGCATGTGGCTCGGCCGCCTTGACCTGACCGACCTGAGGCTGCAGGCGCGCGTGCTGGCCGTCGGCGTGGTCGGCGCGCTGGCGATGCTGTGGGCGGGCGCGGTGCTCGTCGCGGTGACGCCCGAGCCGGCGCCGCAGTGGTGGGTGCTGGCCATCGACCCCGAGCCCCACAGCCAGTCGTTCGTGTGGCTGTGGCAGGCCGCGTCGGCAGCGGTGGCGACGCTGGCGGTGTGTCTGGTCGTGGGGCAGTGGGCTCCCCGGCTGGTACGCCCGCTGGTCGCGCTCGGCCAGTTCGCCTTCACCGTCTACGTGGCCCACATCCTGCTGATGGCCGCTGACCCGGAGTTGGTGCGCGGCGCGGACGTCGCCGGCGCGGGGCTGCGCGTCGCGGTGTTCCTGGTCGCGGCGACCCTGGCGTCCATGGCGTGGCTCGCGGTGGTCAGGCGCGGCCCGCTGGAGTACCTCCTGGACGCGCCGTTCGTGCTGCCGCGCCGCTCCCGGCACTCGTGACTCCGCCCGCGGCGGCGGACCGTCCACGCCGAAGTCGACGAGTGTGGTTGCTGCGGGTGGCCGGCTGGGTGCTCTTGGCGGCGCTCCTCGCGGTCGCGGGCTCGGTGCTGTGGGAGCGGCGGGCGGCAGTGGGGGACGCCGGCGGGCTGCCGGGCGTCGTCCCGTCCGTCGCCGCGGTGCTCATCTACGTCGCGGCCAACGCGCTGCTCGCGTGGAACTGGTCGGCGATCGTAGCCGTGGCCGGCACGCGGTTGCGGTTTCGCACCGCCCTGTGGGTGTGGTCGGTGTCGCAGATCTCCCGCTACACCGTGACGCTCGCGCAGGTCGGCAGCCGTGCGGTGGTGGCGCGCCGGTACGGCGTGCCCGCGACGGCCGGTGTGCTGTCCACGGTGCTGGAGCTGGCCTGGATGTTCATGGTGACCTCCACGATCGTGGTGGCCACCATCCCCTGGTGGCTACCCACCGCCGGTGACGCCCGGTGGGTGGCCGGCGTCGCCGCGCTGCCCGTGGTCGGCATCGTCGCGGCGGTGGCGCACCCGCAGGCGATGCTGCGGGCGGCCGACGCGGTCGTGCGCCGCTCGTTCGTGGACCGCGTGACGGGCGGCAGGCTCGCCGGGGTCGCCGGGCGCGTCGACCTGGACCGGGCGACGATGTGGCGGTTCGTGGTGCGCTACGGCTCCAACACCGCCTTGCGCCACGCAGCATTCCTCACCCTGTTCGCCGCGGTGGGGGGCGACCTCTCCACCTCCGCGCTGACCGCGGTGGGCACCTACGCCCTCGGCAGCCTCGCCGGCACCGTGGCGGTGTTCGCGCCGGGGGGCCTCGGGGTGCGCGAGGGGCTCATCGCCGTCGCGCTGACACCTGTCATCGGCGGTGGTCCCGCGCTCCTGCTGGCCGCGGCGGTGCGCCTGCTCGAGGTCGTCGCCGAGCTGAGCCTGCTGGGCGTGGCGCGACTCGCCCGCGGCGACGTCGCCACGGCCGAGGACATCCCCACAGGTTGACCGACGGCACGCGGGGGATAGGTTGCCCCCATGCGCATCGTGATCATCGGCGGCGGCCCGGGCGGCTACGAGGCGGCCCTGGTGGCCGCCGAGGCGGGGGCCGACGTCACGATCGTGTCCCGCGAAGGGCTCGGCGGCAACAGCGTGCTGTGGGACTGCGTGCCCTCCAAGGCCTTGATCGTCTCCGCCGAGTCGATGGGCTGGATGCAGACCGCTCATCGGCTGGGGGTGCGCCTGGACAGCGGCGCCGACGTGGCCACGGGGGTGTCCGTGGACATGGTCGCGGTGCTGGAGCGCGTGCGGGGCCTGTCGGAGAGCCAGTCCGCCGACATCGGCCGCAAGGTCGCCGACGCCGGCGTGGCGGTCGTCGAGGGCCTGGGGCGCCTGGCCGGACGGGACGCGGTCGAGGTCGAGCAGGCCGACGGCACGACGCACCGGCTGCGCGCCGACGTGGTGCTGATCGCCACCGGCAGCCAGCCACGGCTGCTGGCGTTCTCCCATCCCGACGGGGAGCGGGTGTTCACCTCGCGGGAGCTCTACGACTTGAGGGAGCTGCCCGAGCGCCTGGTGGTGGTCGGGTCCGGTGCGACCGGCGCGGAGTACGCGCAGGCGTTCGCTCGGTTCGGGAGCGAGGTGCACCTCATCTCAAGCCGTGAGCGCGTGCTGCCCGGCGAGGACCCCGACGCCGCCGCGGTCATCGAGGGCAGCTTCGAACGGTGGGGGATGGTCATCCACCGCCAACGCCGAGCGGTCGACCTGGAGCGCTCCGCCACCGGGGTGCGGGTCCGGGTCGGGGGGACCGCGCAGGACGGGGAGTGGGTCGAGGGCACCCACGCGCTGTTCTGCATCGGCCAGGTCCCCGCCTCCGGACAGCTTGGTCTCGAAGCTGCCGGGGTCGCGGTGGGCGACACCGGCGCGATCCCCGTGGACGGCGTCAGCCGCACCAACGTGCCGACCATCTATGCCGCCGGTGACGTCACCGGCGGGATCATGCTCGCAAGCGTCGCGGCCATGCAGGGCCGCAACGCCATGTGGCACGCCCTCGGCCGGGCCGTGGCCCCCCTGGACCGCGACGCGATCGCGGCCACGATCTTCACCGCGCCCGAGGTGGCCAGCGTGGGCATCGACCAACCCGCGGCTGCCGAGCGCCGGATCCCGATCGACTCGGTCACCCTCGGCTTCGCCGGCAATCCCCGCGCCAAGATGAACGAGCGCACCGCCGGCTTCGTCAAGGTGCACGCCATGAAGGGGTCGGGCACCATCCTCGGCGGGTCGGTCGTCGCCGAGCGCGCGAGCGACCTCATCACCCCGCTGGCCGTGGCGGTGCAGAACCGGCTGACCGTGAGCCAGCTGGCCCACGCCTTCACCATCTACCCCTCGATGGCCGGCAGCGTGCAGGAGGCCGCGCGGTTGCTCATGGGGCGCCAGTCAGCCGAGCACCGCTGAAGCTCAGCCCTCGGCCAGCAGGTCGTCGATCTGTCCGACCGCGGTGCGGATGCCCTCCTCCATGCCCATGGCCAGGACCTGCTCGAGGTCCGCGGACGTGTCGTAGACCGAGGTGATCGTCATGCGCGTGTGCACGTCGTCGACCGACTCGATCGTGACCTCGGCTCGGCTGACGGGCAGGTCGTCTTTGGGTTCACCGGCGTCGTCGGCGAAGCCGTCCTCGAAGACGAGGCGGCGGGGCGACTCGACCTCCATGATGCGCCAGTAGCCCTTGTGCTGGTCGCCCCCTGGTCCGGTCATGTAGTAGCTGACGTGGCCGCCGGTGCGCAGGTCGTGGTCCACGACGGTGGCCGGGTAGGGGTCGGGGCCCCACCAGCGCTCGAGCTGGCGTGGGTCGGCCCACAGCCGCCACACGCGATCGGGTGAGGCGGCGAACACGCTGGTTACGACCAGGGTCGCCTTCTGGAGGTCCTTGGTGATGTCGACGGTGCTCATGGCTGCGCTCCTGGTCGGGGGTGTCGAGGTATCGGGATCAGCGGTCGTCGTCGAGCAGGTCGTGCATACGGTCCACGCGGGCGCGCCAGAGCTGCTCGTAGTGGTCGAGCACGGCGCGGGCGTTGGCGAGCCCGTCCATGTCGGTGGTCACCACGCGCCGGCGGCCGTCGGGGCGCTTGCGCACCAGCCCGGCCTGCTCCAGCACGGCCACGTGCTTCTGCACCGCGGCGAAGCTCATCGGGTAGAGGCCCGCGAGCTCCGAGACGCCGAGATCCCCGCCCATGGCCCGCGACAGGATGTCCCGTCGTGTGGCGTCGGCGAGGGGGTGTCAAGGGCCGCGTCCCCGTCGTCTATGGCATCATCGACAATCCGCAATCGGGGTCGGGAGATGGCATGGAGAACGAAGGCGGCGGCAGGCGGGACGAGACCCTGGACCCCCAGGCGCTTCACGACGCGTTGCTCGACGTGGCCGGGGCGGTCCACGAGCACTTCGGGGACCGCGAACCCAGTGAGGAGGAGCTGCGGGTCTTCCTGCGGCAGCGACTCATCGACGAAGGCAAGAGCGAGTCGGAAGCCGACGCCATGCTCCGTGACCTGTGAGGATCTCGCGGATCTTCTGGCCCGCCCCTCTGGTTACCGCCCGGTAGATGGGGGCCCTGGGACATATCTGTCGCTCCCACCCCATCTACCGCCGGGTAACCCCCGTGCGGGCCGTGGCTGGCGGATGCGGCAACCATCGGGGAGCCGGGATACCGGGAATCCTGTTGGCAACCGCTGAGTGCCATGCCGCTATCGGATCTTGCTAGCGAGCAGCGAGCATCACGTGGTCGCGAACGGCGCTCGTCGCAAGCGGGGCGATCGACGTCGGAGAGCCGCGGCTCCGCGGGTTTGGGGCGGCACCGTTGGGCTTCCTATCACGAACTACACGATGCAGCTCGTCGGTGGGGCTGGGCTCGAACTCGGGGATGAGGTGAAGGTTGAAGTCGCGTGCCTGCTGTGCCTTGAGGACTACCGGGCCTATCCGGTGGGGAGCGTGGCCTGGCGGCGGGCACCATCGCCGGCTGTCTGCATGTGGCGAGGCTGTTCTTCGCGGCGCGCGCCGCCGATGGGCAGCTGCATCTGGAGCGTCTGGACGCCTCGGAGGTGACCGGGTTCGTCTCGGCTGAGTGCGCGTCGCGCTCGGTCGGCTCGGCCAAGTACATCGTGTGCGGGCTGCGGTCGTTGCTGCGTTACCTTTGCGTCGCCGACCACACCGAAATCCAGTTGGGAGACGGTGGTGCCCAAGGTCGCGGGCTGGCACCTGGTCGGGGTGCCGGTCACGTTCGATCTTGGCGAGGTGGCCCGCCTGCTGGCCAGCTGCGACCGGCGGACGACCTTCGGCCGGCGCGACTGCGCCGTGCTCGTCGTGCTGTCCCGGCTCGGGCTGCGCGCCGGGGAGGTGGCCGCCTTGGATCTGGCCGACATCGACTGGCGCGCCGGTGAGCTGGTGGTGCGGGGCAAGGGCCGACGAGCCGAGGGCCTTCCCCTGCCTGTCGCCGTCGGCGAGGCGCTGGCCGGCTGCGTCAGGGACGGTCGACGCAGCCACTCGCGGAGCTGCTGCTCGACCTCGTCGGGCTCGGGTGGGGCGAGTCGTGGGTCCAGCGGTGCTGGCCAACCACCCGGCACGCACGGCGTTCCGACACCCCGAACCGGTCTTCCAGCTCGATGACCGCCTAGCGCCCACGTGGACTCGGCGATCTCGAACTGCCGGCAGACCGCACCCCGACATCCGGCGGGCACCGCGCTGCCTCGCCGTCTGACGCCGGGCCCCGAGCCCTTCTCGGATGGTCCCCGGACATGGTGCTGTCGCGGGACGGCGACCGACCGCTGGCGACTTCAGTGGTGGTCGAACCGGTACTGCGCCACAACCCGGCGCTGCACAACGATGACCGCGAAGGGCACAGTGAGGATGCCGCAGGCGAGGAGGTTCACGCCGGAGAAGCCAATGAGGCCGAGCAGCAGACCGGAGCTCAACGCCGCGCCTGCCCCGGATATCCATGTGATCGCCTCGACCCGTCCTTGCAGGCGAACACGGACGGCCGGGACGAGTCCCCGGCTCAGCAGGGCGCTGGCGGCAACGAAGGCGAGACACCATCCGAAACCCAGGACGAACAGCGCCGTCGCCAGCAAGGGCTGGGATCCTGCCGGTGCTGCAGCTCCGGCGAGGGCCGCGAACAGAAGAGTTGCCAGCCCGGCGACGATGACCTGGAGACTGCCGAAGCGTCCGGTCAACCAACCGGCCAGCGGGGCCAGCGCGAACATGCCGAAGGTATGGGCGCTCATGATCGCCCCGACGCCGGCTACACCGTGGCCGGCGCTGTGCACGTGGACCGGCGTCACGGTCATGACCATGAACATCACACCGAATGCGGCGGCCATCGTCACCACCGCGATCTGCACCGTTGGAAGTCTCCAGGACGAGATGGCCGGGGCAGGCAGGGCGGTCGCGTGGGGGCTTGGCTGTTCGGCTGCGCGGTAACGCGGTGCACGCGCGTGCGAGGCGGCAGCGAGGGCGAACAACACCGCGCCGACCAGGAATCCACCTGCCTCCGCCGGGAACGTCAACGCCGTTGAGACACGCCCCGCCGGGCTCAATGACAGCGGTCCCAGCACCGCCCCGATGGCCTGTGCCCACACCATCCACCCGATGACGGTTGGGCGGCGCTGCTCGGCGTGCAGCTCGGCCGCGGCGTAGCGAGCCAGTTGGTTGGCGGCGTGTCCCATGCCGATTCCCGCAAGGCCAAGGATCAGCAGAGCGAAGCTGGCGGTGGCGACCGCCACCGCAGTGAGCACGCACGCGCCAGCCCCGAGCAGGTACACGGCGGCGAAGGCCTTCTGGTGTCCGTAGCGGCTGATGAGCGCTGTCACTCGGGAGGCGCCGATTCCGGCGCCCGCGAGCGCCGCGGCGATGGGCGTGCCTGCGAGGAATGCCGAACCGGTGATGCCGTGCGCCACCACCGGCGCCATCGTCACCGCGGCGAACACACCGCAGGTGGCCAGGACCACGCCAGCGAAGATGCCTTGGGTGGCCCGCCGGGCCGTGATGTCCGCCTCCACGTCAGCGCGGGGATGTGCCGGTCTGGCCATGAGGTCCTCCGGTGGGTCAGCTGGCGTATTCGGCAGCCTTGTCCATGGTGAGTGCTTGGAGCTGGTCGACGATCGGCTGGAGCTCCTCCGTCACGGGAGTAAGGAAGGTGATCTGCTCGAGCTTGTAGACCTGCAGAAGGGTTTCCAGCTGGCCGCTGCTCGTCAGATGCTGGAAGTGCTTCCCGAAATCCTCCGGACTCGCCCAGGTCTCGATGAAGGTGACCTTGCCGGCTCGCTCATCGATGAACATCTCCCAGGACAGGGCCCCGGTCTCGTTCGCCGGCGCGCTTTCGATCCACTTGGCCGCCCAGGCCCTCAGGGCCGCCAGGTCGCTGGTGGATCCCTGACTCAGGGTACGTACCTCGCTCATGACGCTCTCCTTGGTTGTCGTCAACACAAGGTGTACAGGCAGGGAGTCTGGGATACGTCCGTGGTTCTACCGAACTTGGCCTACGCGACTACTCAACAAGTCCGTGACGTCGGGCGATGTCGGCCGCCTCGGTACGCCGTGACGCGCCCAGCTTGGCCAACAGTCTGCTCACGTGCGTGTCGACGGTGCGGGTGCCCACCATCAGGATCTCGGCGATCTCGCGGTTGGTCCGGCCCCTGGCGACCAGGTCGAGTACCTCCCGCTCGCGAGTGGTGATCCCAAGGTGGCGTGCGCTCTGCTCCGCCGGGTCCGACGCCTCCACGCCGCCAAGGGTGATGCGGGTTCGACCCGCCAGGGCCGCCGTGGCATCTGCCAGGGGTTTGGCGCCGAGGCCGATGGCTGCCTCCCAGGCCGTCGTGAGGTGGTGGCGAGCCGCAGCGCGGCCGGTTCGTTCCGACAGGGCGGTCTCGGCGACGCGCCAGTGGCAGTACGCGGCCTGGTACAGGTTCGACAGCGCGGACCACGCCTGGATCGCGTCCCCCCACAGGTCGTCGACACGCCGGTTTCGGGCCCGGGCCAATTCGGCGTGGGCGGTCACCGACCATGCCGCAGCACTGGGGTCCTCCGACGTGGGCAGATCCCGGGCGAGGCTGGCCGCAGCTTCGACGTGCTCGTCCGCCTGGCCCGGGCGGGAGGCCGTGCGGGCGCCGCGGGCGATGTCGGTGTGGGCTCGGATTCCCAGCGCCGTGAGGCAGGCGAGCAGGTGCGGGTAGTTGGCCGGGAAGTGGGGCATGGCAAGCGCAGGCCCGACCACCTCCAGGGCGGCCGTGGGCCGTGCCTGCCACAACAGGTGTTCGGCCCGCCCGGCCGAGGCAACCAGCAGGGGCGCGGTCTGGACCGGCGTCGAGCCGATGAAGCCGCGAACGGCGTCGTGGACCTGCTCCACCAGGTCACCATCTCCGGTTGCGGCCCCGAGCCGCGCCCCGTGCATCAGGCCGTATGCGTGGGCCATGTCCCTGACCTCGTGTGGAAGTCCGCAGAGTCGACGGGAGGCCTCCTGCCAGCGCCCAAGGTCCACCAGGCTGCCGAGCTCCCAGCCGGTCAAGAACACCCGGTAGGTCTCGATGTTGCGGTCGCGGCAAGCCAGGGCGCCGTCGTGAGCCTCGGAGGCCGCCTCCTCGAGGAACCCTCGTTCCCGCAGTGCATCGACCAGTCGCAGGTATGCCCGAGCCATCTCGTCGTCAGCGCCCACCTGCACAGCAAGGTCACGGGCCTCCCGCGCTGCGGTGGGCGCATCATCGGTCACCCACGAGGCCGACAACGTCGCCCGACAGCGATGCAGCGGATCGCCGCTGCTGTCGGCAAGCGCGACGGCCTCCTCGACCAGTGGTCGTGCGTCCTCACTCCGACCAGTAGCCCCGAGTCGCCAGACGAGGCCGGCGAGCACCTGGACCCGCGTGTCGACAGGAGTGTCGTCGGTCATGGCGGCCAGCGACTGCTCGTAGATCGCTTCGGCATCTTCACCCCTGCCGGCGACGAACTGGAAGCGGGCGAGCCGTTCGAGACGACCCGGGAGAGCTCCTGGGTCGTCGGCCGCTTCGGTGACCGCCGCGGACGCCAGCTCACGGGCACGTTCGAACGCTGACGCCTGGAATGCGGCTTCGGCGGCACGGGCGAGCACCTGGCCCCGACCTCCCGCCCTCCTGCGCTCGCACGCGGGCAGCTCATCCCACAACTCGAGGACACGCTCAAGGTGGGTGTGGGCCACTCCGGGGGCGTGCAACCGCGCAGCTTCCTCGGCGGCCGTGATCGAGCAGGCTGCCGCTTCCGACAGGTGGCCCCCCTCGAGCCAGTGGCGAGCCACGGTCGCGGCGTTGGCGCCGCCCGTTTGTGCCAGCCTTCTCGCCAGAGCCTCGTGGAGTGCGCGGCGACGCGAAGGCACCAGCGACTCGTACACCGCTTCGCGCAGGAGCTCGTGGCGGAACCCGTACTCGCTGCCGTCCGTGACAAGGCAGCCTGCGGCAACCGCCTCCTCGACCGCGGCGGTGACTCCCTCCTGTGCGACCCCTGAGGCGGTGACCACCGTGTCGCCGAGGATCGGTGAGCCCGCAACCGCAGCAGCCCTGACGATGGCCGCTGCTGCCGCAGACAGTGCATCCACGCGGGACAGGTACAGGTCGCGCAGGTGGGGTGGAACGCCAACCCTTCCGGCGTCCTCCGCAGCCACGAGCTCCTCGACGACCAGGGGAATGCCGTCACTGCGGCCCGCGATCTCCCGACCTTTCAGCGGACCTGCGGGGCGACCCGTGAGCGCACGCACCAGCTCTTCCACCTCGCTGACCGACAGACGATCCAGCGTAATTCGTCTGGCCGGGCGATGACTGGCAACGCGTTCGAGCATGGCGGTCAACGCTGGACGGTCGGAGATCTCCTCGCCCCGGTACGTACCGACCACAGTCCAGGTCCCCCGAGTGGCCGTGGCAAGCAGGAACACCAGTGCGTCCAGCGTGGCCTCCTCGGCCCAGTGCAGGTCCTCAACCACCAGCACGGTCCTGCTGCGCTGGGTGAGCCGGTCAACCGTCTCCCGCAGCAGGTTGAACATCTGACCGCGCGGCAACTCCGTGGCGCCGCTCAGGGCGTCCAACGCATCCGCGACCGACCGAGGCGGTGCGCCTCCAAGAGCCTTAGTCAGTGGCGCAAACGGGACCCGGCCGGACCTCAGATCGACGCAGGCGCCACTGAGCACGTTCGTGTCGGCTTCCGACAGCCGCGAGACCAGCTCGCGGATGAGTCGCGTCTTGCCGATCCCAGCCTCACCCGACACCAGCACCAGCCCAGGAGCCCCCGGCGACAGCGCTTCCACGAACGAGGACAGCCCCTCCAACGCGTCCGCTCGCCCCACAAACCGATCACCCATGCGCTCACGATAGACCCACGATGAACCGCCGAGGGCTCGTCGGTGTGTGGGCACTGCCCTAGCTACGCCGCCGACCAGGCTGCCACCATGCACGCCGCGACGGTCGTGGTCGGTGACCAGCTGGGTTTGTACCGGGCGCTGGCGGACGGTGGCGCGCAGACCCGCTGACGAGCTGGCCGCGGCGACCGACTGTCAGCCGAGGCTGGTGCGCGAATGGCTGGGCGCCCAGGTCGCCAGCGGCTACTGCGAGCACGACGACGGGCGGTACTGGCTCACCCCGGAGCAGGCCGCTTGTCTGGCGGATCCCTCCAGCCTGACCTTCGTCGCGGGCGGGGCGCTCGCGGCCAGCTCGATCCACAAGGACACCAAGCGCGTGCGAACGGCCTTTACGACCGGCGGGGGGATCGGCTGGGATGAGCACCACCCGGACCTGTTCGCCGGGACCCGGCGCCTCTTCGAGCCGGTCTACCGCGCCAACCTGGTGAGCAACTGGATCCCGTCGCTTGACGGTATGGAGGGCAAGCTCGTGGCGGGCGGCCGGGTCGCCGAGGTCGGTTGCGGCTACGGCGCGCCGCTGATCCTGCTGGCGGAGGCCTATCCCGCCTCGACGTTCGCCGGCTTCGACTACCACGCGGGCTCGATTGAGGCAGCTCGCAAGGCAGCCGTCGAGGCCGGGGTCAGCGACCGGGTGACGTTCGACGTCGCCGGCGCCGAGGAGTTCGGCGGCGGCTACGACCTCATCTGCGTGTTCAACGCGCTGCACGAATGGGGTGATCCCGTCCGGGCCGCACGCCACATCCGCCACGCGCTCACACCCGAGTGGACGTGGATGTTCACCGAGCCCCGCACCGACGACGAGCTCGTCCAAAGCGTGCGAGCCCGCACGTTCTTCTCCGTATCGACGTTCGTGTGCACTCCCAGCGCGCTGGACCAGGGCGCCGACGACGCGCTCGGTGCCCAGGCTGGCGAGGCGAGACTGCAAGACCTGGTCGCAGACGCCGGCTTCACCCGGTTCCGCCGGGCCGCCCAGACCCCGACGTTCATGGTCCTGGAAGCGCGCCCGTGACCGCCCGGACCGTCTCCAACAACAACCGGTAGCGGGCCCGCCCGTGACGCCGGGCGACCTGCACCATCGACTGCTCGACCAGCCCAGCGACCAGATCGAGCACGTCGGCACGGTCGATCCCGTCGCCGCCCACCACCGCCTCGACGGCGTCGAACTCGAATGACCCGGCGAACACCGACAGCCGCGCCAACGCCACCCGCTGCACGTCGTTGAGCAGGTCGTAGCTCCACTCCAGCGACGCCTCCAGCGTCCGTTGACGTGCCGGCGCCCCCCACCCCACCGGTCAGCAGCCCGAAGCGGTCCGACAGCCCGGTAGGGGGCCCCGAGGTTCAGGACAGGGAAACCCTAGTGTTGAGCCGAGGATCGCGACACCTGCTATGCGGGCACCAGCTCGGCCAGCTTTCCAGGGATGCTCGCATCTCCTTGCGCAGGGGCCCCTTGCGCATCGGGAGCAAGACATGCTTGAGCAGGAGGGTCTTGAGATGTGGTTCGCACGTGACCGTCACCTGGGAGCCGGCCCCGGTAGGGTGCACGGTCCAGGTCCACAGCGCGTACGAGGGGTTGTTGCCCTCACGCTTCGAACGATGGACGAACCGGTACTGCGTTCGATCGAGCTCGAGCGCCTCGGAGTTGCTGTTCCACTTCGCCCCGGAGGCCTTGACGCGCACGGTCCACGCGGCGCCTTCCGCCAAGGGCTCGGGCCGCTTCACCACCTCCGTGATCTTCTGGTTCCACGACGGCAAGCCTTCGATGTCGATGATCTGCGCGAAGACGGCTTCCGGTGGAGCTTCGATCTGTCGGCCCCTGGCTGCGCATCACAGGGGTGGTTCGTCTCGGCCCTACCCGGCATAGTCCGCACTCGATGACGGTCTCGAGGGATGTTTGTTAGACGGTGTTCGACGGCCAGCTGGTACCGGGCAGATACCGCGACCAAGATCGAGGTTAAAGGTGCCAACAGCCGGGGGGTCAAGCCCAGAACTCGTCTTGCACCCGAGGATCGCCGGTAAACCAGGCCTCAACGATCCTGCCGTCCCGCAGGTGATACACGTACACGACGTTGTCTCGGAGACTGCGCCGTGCGCGTTGGGCTGTTGTCACCTGCAGCGCGACCGTGTGCTCGTCGTTGGCAAGGACATCGTGCAAGTGGATCTGCAACGTCCCCTCAGACGCCTCGATCAACTGGTGAACCATGGCCGCTATCGACTGCGCGCCCTCAACACGAGCTCCAGCGCCGTGCCGGACCGCATCGTCCACTGGATGGTGAACCACTGCTTCGCAGCAGGCATGAGGGCTGTTCCGCGTCATCGCTGCGACAGCGAGGCGTGCATTGCGCGTGGGTGCGGGTCTGGACTAGAATAAACCGTATGGTTTACTCAAGGGCGGAGCGCGAGCACGATGACGCGCCGGACCTCGACGCCGTGTTCGCGGCCCTCGCCCATCCCTCTCGGCGGGCGATCGTGCAGTATCTCGCCGCGAGACCATCAGCGCCGCGCATGCATGTCGTGGCGTCCGAACATCAGATGTCGCCTCAGCTGCTGAACAAGCACGCGGCGGCGCTCGAGAAGTCTGGGTTGGTGGCGCGCGAAGGTCACGGCAGACAACGACACCTCGTCCTCGACCCACGAGGCCTCAGCGCTGCGCAGCAGTGGATCGAGCAGGCCCGGGCCTTCTGGCAGCACCAGCTGGGCGCCCTCGACGCCTACATCACAGAGCTCGATCGCGAAGACGGACCGGGTACGGATCCGGACGGGCAGGCGACGTGAACTTCCATGCCGAGGTCGAGCGGGTGTTCTCCATCGATCGGCCCACCATGTGGACACTCTGGACGGATGAGGAGCACGCTGCACGTTGGTTGCGCCCGTCGATCACTGAGTTCGAACCAACGATCGCGAGCATCGACCCGCGACCGAGCGGTGCGTATCGGTTCGAGATGATCGGGAAGGACGGCTCCGTTCGAGCGGTCTCAGGCCAGTTCGTCGAGGTCGACGAACCCCGACGGCTGGTCTTCACGTGGTCATGGGAGGACTCAGAAGAGGAGTCGCTCGTCGAGGTGATGCTCAGCGAGGTCCGCGACGGCACGAAGGTGAGGATCTCGCACACCAGGCTCGACTCACAGGAGTCTGCGGAGCAGCACGAAGACGGCTGGGTCGGGTGCCTGGCCAGTATCACGCATCTCGCTTGACCCCATCGGTGTCCATCGCCTGTCACCGGACACCAGCCAGATCCGCATCAGATCACTCGAGGAGGAGCAGCTCATGTCGAAGTTCGTGTTCGTCTATCACGCCCCCGGTACCCCCGCGGAGGCTGCACCGCCGACGCCTGAGCAGATGGAAGCAGTCATGGGTGCCTGGAACGACTGGGCAGCCGCTGTCGGTAGTGGAATGGTCGATTTCGGGACACCGCTGGCGGGCGGCTCACGCGTTGCTGCCGACGGCACGACCGCGCCGAGCGAACGCGACGTCGTGGGCTACACCATCATCGAGACCGACAGCATGGAGACGGCGCTCGACCTCGCCAAGGCCCACCCGCACCTGCACATGCCAGGCGGCTGTGAGATCGAGGTTCACGAGGCCCAGCCGATCCCTGGGATGTAGGGAGCGCCATCCGGTGACCCACGGTCTCGGCGGGCGAGGCGACCTCCAGAGGAGCACGGGAGAGCAGGGATCCCGTGTATCCATGTGCGACACTGGGCCCCCTCGAGGAGGACAGACCATGCCGTTCGTCCAGCGCGCCCTGGTCGCGCACGAGAGCGATCCGGCCAGCCGCCACCTGGCCGCCATGGGCAGCGGGGCGGTACCCGGTGCGGTGTGGCAGGGCGAGACGTCCTGCGGGCTGACCGGTGCCCTGACCTACGTCGGCCCTGCCCGCCATGCCCTCATCCCGGGCATCACGCCCGTGTGCCCGTCGTGCCTGTCGAACGAGGCGGCGGCACAGCAGGAGGAAGGCGCCAGCTGACCCCGACCCTTCCGTAGTGGGCCTTCCTGCAGCGGTTCGTCGGCGTCCTACCGGTGTCCGACCAGTGTGGCGAAGACGACCACGTTGTCGAGGTAGTGCCCGGCGGCGCCATCGAACGCGCCGCCGCACGTGATCAGACGCAACTCGGCGCGATCGGTGTGGCCGTAGACGAGGGACGTCGGGAAGTCGGCTTTGGCGTAGCGGCCGACCGTGTCGACCCGAAACCGGGCGGTCAGCCCATCGGCGCGCGCGACCAGGATGTCGTCACCCGGCCGGAGGTCGGCAAGGTCGAAGAACACCGACGGCCCCTGGGCCGCGGAGTCGACGTGCCCGACGATGATGGCGGGGCCAGGGGAGCCTGGGCCGACCGAGTGCTTGTACCAGGCCGCCTCGTTGTAGTGCGGTCCCGGCGCTGGCACCTGCATGATGTTCTCGTCGGTGAGCCCGACCCGCTGCAGCGGCGAGCGCACCCCGATGGCCGGGATGTCGATGGAGACCGGGAAGGACGGGGGAAGCGCAGACCCGTCGTCGCGGGCGACGGATTCGGACGGTGCAGAGGCGGCCCCAGTCGGCATGACCTCCACCGCGATGGCGGTCGTGCCGCCGGCCGCCAGGACACACGCAGCCGTCAGGACGGCAAGCTTGCGGCTGCGGTGCACGACCACCGCCTTCGTCGGCTGGATCACGTCGGGGGGCGCTGACCGGGACGACGCGGACGGGCGATGACGACCGCTCCGGCGCTGAGGAGGAGGCCGTATCCGAGGCCGAGAAGGACGATGTGGTGGCCCCCAGCCGTCGAGCCACCACCGGCCGGCACGCCGCCCGTCGGGGGAGTCGTGCGCGTCGGCGGGGTGCCGCCGGTGGGGGTGCCGCCGGTGGGCGTCCCGACCGTGGGGGTGCCGCCGGTGGGCGTGCCGACCGTGGGGGTGCCGGAGGTCGGGGTGTCGCCGGTGGGCGTGCCGACCGTGGGGGTGTCGCCGGTGGGGGTAGCGACCGTGGGGGTGCCGCCGGTGGGGGTGTCGACCGTGGGGCTGCCACTGACGGGGATGCTGACGGTGGGGGTGGGGACCGGGGTGGCTGTCGGCGTCGGCGTGGGCGTGGGGGTCAGCGTGGGCGTCGGCGTCGGCGTCGCGAGCGGCGTGCACGCGGCGCGCGTGATGGTGTTGGTGTCCATGGTGACCGCACCGTTTCGGGCCATCGCTCGACCGTCGATGACGGCGCCGGTGTTGAGGGAGATGGAGGTCAACGCCAGGATGTTGCCCTTGAACGATGTGCGCGTGCCCAGGGTCGCTGAGCTACCCACCTGCCAGTAGACATTGCAGGCATCGGCGCCGTTGATGAGGTTCACCCGGCTGTCCGTGGCGGTGACGAGCGTCGTGGGCATCGTGAAGATGAAGACTGCGTTGCCATCGCCGGCGGCGTCGAGGGTGAGCGTGCCCGTCATCCCGAACGTCCCCGACGCGGACGTGTAGACCCCGGGTGCGAGCGTCTGCCCGCCGAGCTCCGTGGCGGTCGTGGTCACCGGCTGACGGCCGGCGGCGTCGGTGTAGGCGGTCACCAGGTCGGTCTTGGCCTGCTCGGCGACGGCGTCGGCGATGTGGAGCTCGCCCGCCATCGTGACCGAATCGAACCCGGTCACCGAGCTGCCGGGGTGCAGACCGACGTCGCGGCACCCGGGCACCTATCCGTGCGCCGTCCGCCAAAGCAAGCGCCCCACTCGGGGTTCATCTTCCCTATCGGCAGCATGTGGCCGAACCTGTGGGGTGTGTCCGGTCTCACCAGTCGGCCGGGTGGGCCCGTGGGCAGCAGGCCGGCAAGCTCCGGGAAGGCCGACCCGACCGCCTCGAGCAGGCGGGCACGCGCTCATGGGCCACCGAAGGCCACTTCCTCATCGTCGACGTGGACGACGAGCGCATGACCGTGCACCCGGTGACCGATTTCGGCGTCGATGGGGAGCTGACCTATCTGCGCGCGACCACACCCGATGGCCAGGGCGCACCCATGCCGATCGTCGTCCCGCGCTGACAGCGACAGACGCGCCATCATGGAGGGCACGGCCATGGAGCCTGCTCGTCGATGCACGCCCGGAAGGAACGCGTGGACCGCGCTGTCGCCGACTTCGTCAGGGTGCTCGTGGCGCGCACCGAGGCGCTGCTGGGCGAGGACCTCCTGGCGCTGTCGCTGGTCGGGTCGCTGTCCACCGGTGATGCCCACCCGGCGACGAGCGACATCGACGTGCTGGTGCTGGTCGACCAGGCGCCCGACGGCGCGCGCCGGGACGGGCTGGCCGACGAGGTCGTCGCCCTCGGCCTGGAGTGCCCATGGGCAGGCGTGAGTATGTCGTCTCCCAGGCTGACGCCGTGCGGGCCCCGACCTATCCGTTGCGGTACACACTCAACGTCAACGCCGGTCCCCGCCGTGACACCCACGTGAGCGTCGGGGGCGACCCCGCGCACTGGTTCCTGCTGGATGTGGCGATGGCCCGCCAGCTCGCCACCCCGCTCCGCGGCCCGCGGCCGAGCGACCTGACCGGCGAGCCACCGACTGCCGATGCCCTCAGGGCCAGGCACGACCGTGGCCCGCGGTTGGACGAGGACAGGGTCGGGGCCTTCCTGGCCAGCGTGGCCCGGCGGGTCGACCACCGCATGCCGCAGTAGGCCCGCGACGACGGGAGGCGGGGCGGCAGGGCGCTGGGCTACCCGGCCTCGGGCGTGATGGTGGCGAGCGGGTCGCCGGTGTTGACGACGTCACCCGCGGCCACGTGCAGCTCGGCCAGGACCCCGTCACGCTCGGCCGTGACGTGGTTCTCCATCTTCATGGCCTCCAGCACCACGATGAGGTCCCCGGCGGCCACCGCCTGACCGGCCTCCGCGGCGGTCTTCACGATCGTGCCCTGCATCGGTGCGGACAGCACCGTGGGCGCGGTGGCCGTGGATGCCGGCCGTGGGACGGATGACGCGCGGCGGGCAGGCCCCCGCCGGGGGGGGTCCGGGGCGTCCTCGGGGTCGAACACGGCGACCTCGACGCGCTTGCCGCCGACCTCGACGGTGAGCTTGCGGGTGGGGGACTGCTCACCTCGGCCCGGGGCCGCGGGTGCCGCGGCAGCGATCGCGGACAGGTCCCACTCCGTCTCCACGGACACCGTCGAGACGGCACCGGCGACGAAGTCGGGGTGGGCGACGGCCACGCGGTGGAAGTCGATGGTGGTGGGCACCCCCTCGACCACGAACTCGTCGAGCGCCCGAGCCAGCTTGCGGCGCGCGTCCTCGCGGTCGGCGCCGTAGGCGATCAGCTTGGCGACCAGCGAGTCGTACGCGCTCGGGATCGTCCAGCCGGCTTCGCCGGCGGCGTCGACGCGCACGCCCGGCCCGGCCGGGGCGCGCCATGCGGTGATGAGCCCCGGGGACGGCACGAAGCCCGCACCGACGTTCTCGGCGTTGATGCGTGCCTCGATGGCATGGCCCCGCACGACGATGTCGCCCTGCATGAGGTCCAGCGCCTGCCCGTCGGCGATCCGCAGCTGCCAGTGCACGAGGTCCAGGCCGGTGACCAGCTCGGTGACCGGGTGCTCCACCTGCAGGCGGGTGTTCATCTCCAGGAAGAAGAACTCGCCGTCGGCGTAGAGGAACTCGACGGTGCCCGCGCCGGTGTAGCCGACCTGCTCGGAGACCCGCACCGCTGCCGTGCCCAGCGCCGCACGCACGTCGGCGGGCAGGTGCGGCGCGGGCGCCTCCTCGATGAGCTTCTGGTGACGGCGCTGCGCGGAGCAGTCCCGCTCGCCGAGGAACAGGCAGCGGCCGTGCGTGTCGGCCAGGACCTGCGCCTCGATGTGGCGGGGGCGGGACAGGTAGCGCTCGACGTAGACCTCGCCCCGGCCGAAGGAGGCGATCGCCTCGCGCTGCGCGGCCTCGAGCGCGTCGGCCAGGTCCGCCGGGTCGTGCACGACCTTGAGGCCCCGCCCACCGCCGCCGAAGGCCGCCTTGATCGCCACCGGCAGGCCGTGCTCGTCGGCGAACGCCGCGACCTCGGCGGGTTCGGTGGTCGGCTCGTCGGTGCCGGGCACGACCGGCACACCGGCGGCCTGGGCGACCGCGCGGGCGCTCAGCTTGTCGCCCATCTGGGCGATGGCCGATGCCGGGGGTCCCACCCACGCCAGACCGGCGTCGGTCACCGCCGCGGCGAAGTCGGCGTTCTCGGAGAGGAAGCCGTAGCCGGGGTGCACGGCCTCGGCGCCCGTGTCCGCGGCGACCGCGAGGATCCGGTCACCCGCGAGGTAGCTCTCGGCGGCGGGGGCGGGGCCGAGTCGGTGCGCCTCGTCGGCGGCCCGCAGCCAGGGGGCGTCCCGGTCGGCGTCGGAGTAGACCGCGACGGTGGCGATCCCCAGCTCGTGGCAGGCGCGCAGGATCCGCAGGGCGATCTCGCCACGGTTGGCCACCAGGAGCCGCGTGAACATCGTCGGGGGTCCTCTCGGGAGACGTCGCCAGCATGCTAGTCGTCCGGCTCGTCGGGGCCGCATCCCGCGCCTGCGACCTGCGGCTGCCGCCGCCGCGCGGCAGAATGAGGGTATCCACAGCGTTGTCGGCTCCCCCTCCCGCCGGCGCTTGTGAGAGGCTTCACAAGCTGCGCACCCGCGCGGCCCACCACGTCGCAGTGAAGGAGCGAACGCGCATGTCGTCGATCAGGATCTCGTTGTTGGGACTCGTGGCCGCGTTGGCCGTCGCCGGGACCGCGTGCACCCCCCAGGAGCCCGACGTCACCCCCGAGGAACAGGTGGGCGCCGCGCAGCGTCCCGAGGAGCCCGCCGAGAACGGCGAGGACGCCGGCGATGACGCCGAGGGCGAGGGTGGCGGCGAGACCGTCACCTTCGTCGCCGAGGACATCCTCTTCGCCGACGCCCCGAGCGAGGTCCCGGCGGGCAGCGTCACCTTCGAGCTGCTCAACGACGGCAGCGCCGACCACGACGTCACGATCGACGACCTCGGCGGCGAGCCCATCGTGGAGGCCCCCGGTGGCGAGACCGCGACCGGCACCGCCGAGCTCGAACCCGGCGAGTACGAGTACTACTGCTCCGTCCCCGGTCACAAGAGCAGCATGAACGGCACGTTCACCGTCACCGAGTAGCCGAGCAGGTCGACACCGCCGTCCGGGCCCTGTGCTACCGGACGGCGGTCCGCCGGATGGCCCTGTTCGCGGCGGGTTACCGTGAGTACACTGACCGCTCGGCCACGGCATCGTTTCCGGATGCCGCAGCGCAGGAGGGACAGCCGGCATGGGCATCGTCGTGGCGCACGGGGTCGGGGCGTGGGCGTGGCTGGCCGTCCCGTTGACGGGTTACGTGGTCGTCACCGCGATCCTGGCGGTCACCGGCCGCAGCACCAACCGCGAAGCGGTCATCCACTTCATGGAGCGGGTCTCCGACAGCCTGCGCCGGCTGACGGGGTTCCCGGGCTGGGCGATGGCCGGGGTGCTGTCGAGCCTGGTCATGCTGCTGATCGTCGTCGTCGGCTTCTACTGGGACGTCGCCTGGCACATCGACCTCGGTCGCGACGTGGTGCTGTTCACCCCGTCCCACGTGATGATCCTGGTCGGGCTCGGCGGGCTGGTGTACGCGGGGTTCGTCGCGATCCTGTTCGCCACGATCGACGACGCCCGCGTGGGGTTCGACCTGTGGGGCCTGCGGGTGCCCTACTCCGCGGTGCTGCTCCTCGCCCTGGGGACCGGCGCGGTGATCGGGTTCCCCCTGGACGAGCTCTGGCACCGCTCCTACGGCATCGACGTGACCCTGTGGAGCCCGACGCACCTGCAGCTGGTCGGCGGGGGCTCGGCGGCCACCATCGCGGCGCTGCTGATGTGCGCCGAGGGCCTGCCATCCGCCCGACCCAACCGGCTCGGCCGCGCCATCGTCGTGCTGACGGCCGGCACCGTCCTCGTGGGCATGTCGACGTTCCAGGGGGAGTTCGACTTCGGCGTGCCGCAGTTCCAGCTGCTCTACCAGCCCCTGCTGGTCGCGGCTGCCGCCGGGTTCGCCCTGGTCCTCGCCCGGCTCGCGCTCGGCCCGTGGGGCGCGCTCAAGGTCGCCCTGGTCGCCCTGGCGCTGCGGGGGCTGCTCGCCCTGACGGTGGCCGGGGCGCTCGACCACACCGTGCCCCGCTTCCCGCTGTACCTCGGGTCCGCGTTGCTCGTCGAGGCGGTGGCCTGGCGGCTCGGCACCGCCCGCCGGCTGCGTGTGGGCATCCTGGCGGGGCTGGCCGTCGGCACGGTCGGCCTGCTCACCGAAGGCGGGTGGGCCCTGGCCACCGGGTGGTGGGACACCGCGCCGGCGCCGCTCGTGGTCGGCGCGCTGCTGCTCGGACCGGTCGCGGCGATCGCCGCGGCGGTCCTCGGTGCCGGGCTCTCGCGGGCGTTCCTGCCGCGCGCTGCGCCCCTGCCCGCGGCGGCGCTCGTGGCGGCCGGCGTGGCGCTGCTGGGTGTGCTCGCCTACCCCGCGCCGCGGCTGGTCGGCGAGGTCGAGGCGACGATCCGCCTGGACGTTGCG
This sequence comes from Egibacteraceae bacterium, assembly GCA_040905805.1. Classification (NCBI taxonomy): domain Bacteria; kingdom Bacillati; phylum Actinomycetota; class Nitriliruptoria; order Egibacterales; family Egibacteraceae; species Egibacteraceae bacterium. The sequence continues at coordinate 41,187 of JBBDQS010000146.1, forward strand.
GGCGATACCGCCGACGTCGAGGTCACCCTGCACCCCGCCGACGCCGCGGACAACGCCACCGCCTTCGTCCTGGCCTACTGGCAGGGGGGCGGCAGCGGGACGACCCCCCTCGACGAGGTCGCCCCGGGCGTGTATCGCTCGACCGCTCCGGTGCCCGTGACCGGCAGCTGGAAGACCATGGTCAGCCTGCAGCGGGGCGCGCAGGTCATGGCCGCACCGGTCTACCTGCCCGCGGACCCCGAGATCGGTGCGTCGGCCGTCCCGGCGGTGGCCGAGCGTCGCGAGCCGTTCGTCCGCAACACCGAGGTGCTCCTGCGCGAGGCGACCGACGGGCCGGCCCTGCCGGGGGTGCTGGCCTACACGGGCCTGGCGACGCTCGTGGCCCTGTGGGTGGCGCTCATGGGGGTCACCGCTCGCCGCGTGGGGGCAGACGACGAGACGACCGAGCCCGCGGCGTCCCCGCCGGTGCTCGCCGGCGCGGAGCCACCGAGCATGGCAGGCAGCGCCGAGCGGCGGTAGACGTCGCCCGCACCGGCGCATGTCACCGCTCGGCCAGGGGCGGCGGTCCCGCCGTCTGGCGGTAGCCTGTCACGCACCCACCTCGAGGAGACCCGGGACCTGTGCCAGCTGCCGTCTACGCCGTCGCCAACCAGAAGGGCGGGGTGGCCAAGACGGCCACCACCGTGTCCCTCGGCGCGGCGCTCGCCGAGCGCGGCCAGGCCGTGCTGGTCGTGGACCTGGACGCGCAGGCGTCGCTCACGTTCAGCCTGGGCTACGACTCCGACGCGCTCGACCCGACCATGCACGACGTGGTGCTCGGCCGCGCCACCTTGGCCGCGAGCATCCTGTCGCACGCGGAGATGGACGTCGCCCCGGCCAGCATCGACCTCGCGGGCGCCGAGGTCGCGCTGCTGACCCGCACCGGCCGCGAATACGTGCTGCGCGCGGAGATCGACACCCTGCGCGACACCTACGACGCGATCCTGATCGACTGCCCGCCGTCGCTCGGGGTGCTCACCCTGAACGCGCTGACCGCCGCGGACCGGGTGCTGATCCCGCTGCAGTGCGAGACGTTGTCGCACCGCGGCGTGAGCCAGCTGCTCGAGACGATCACCGACGTGCAGCGGCTCACCAACCGCGGGCTCGAGGTCGCGGGCCTGATCGCCACGATGTTCGACGGGCGCACCCGCCACGCCCGCGAGATCCTCGCCGACGTCGTCACCCGCTACGACCTGCCGATCGTCGGGGTGCCCGTGCGCAAGAGCGTGCGCTTCGCCGAGGCGCCGCTGCACGGCAGGTCGATCCTCGCCTACGCCGGCGGGGTCCCCGGGGCGGCGGCCTACCGGGTGATCGCGGGCGAGCTGGCCGGCCTCGCCGTCGACCCGACCGTGCGCGAGGCTGCCGGAGAGGTGCCGCAGTGACCGATCGATCCGACGACGCACCGCCCGACCCGCTGGATCGCATCAAGGTGCCGCAGCGCCGCGTGCGGGAGCGGCCGCAGGGCGACCGGCTCGACGCCCCCGACGCCGACCGGCAGGGGCGGGCGGCCCTGTTCACGCACCGGCAGCGGCGGGGGGCCCCGATCACCGTGCACTGCAGCCGCTGCGAGGCGACGAGCCCGGTCGATGCGGGCACCGCGTTGCGCAGCGCGCTCCCGCTGTTCCTGGTGGCGCCCTGGCGCGACCACCCGGTGTTCGCCGTCTGCCCGGCCTGCCGACGGCGTTCCTGGCTGCGGCCGGGGATCGGCGGGTGAGCGGGCTGTCCGAGGACCTGCTGGAGCTCGCCGAGCGAGCGGCCGTGCGTGCCGGACGCGAGCTGCTCACCCGCTACGGCGACGCGTCGGGCGTCAGCACGAAGTCCAGCGCCACCGACCCCGTCAGCGACGCCGACCGCGCGTCCGAGGAGGTGCTCGTCCAGACGCTGCTGGCCGAACGGCCCGACGACGGGCTGCTTGGTGAGGAGGGGGCCGACCGCCCGGCGGTGTCGGGGTTGCGCTGGGTCCTCGACCCGCTGGACGGGACGGTCAACTACCTCTACGGGTTTCCTGCCTGGTGCGTGAGCGTGGCCTGCGAAGACCGTACAGATGGGCAGTGGACGGGCGTCGTCGGCGTCGTGCACGACCCGCTGCGCGGCGAGACCTTCACCGCGCGGCGCGGCGAGGGCGCACGGCTGAACGGCGTGTCGCTGCGCGTCAACGACCCCGTGCCCCTGAAAGCGGCCCTGATCGCCACGGGCTTCAGCTATGACGCCGACCACCGGCGGCGCCAGGCGGCGGTCATGGCGGACCTCGTCCCGAACGTGCGCGACATCCGGAGGGCCGGATCGGCCGCCCTGGACCTGTGCGCGGTCGCCGCGGGCCGGGTCGACGGCTACTACGAGGAGATCGCCTCGCGCTGGGACTGGGCAGCGGGCGCGCTCATCGCCGTCGAGGCCGGCGCCCGGTTCGGCCGTCTGCCTACCCCACCCGAGGAGCCCGGCGTCCTCGCGGCCGGGCCGGCGCTCGCCGGCGCCCTGCGCGCCGCGGTCACCCGCCCGTGACCTCGCCCACCGCAACCCCCGGCGCCGGGGGAGCGGCGGCGGGGCGCGCGGCCTCTCCGGGGCGGGCGGTGAGCACCCAGGGTCCGTCGTCGCGACGAGGTCGCGCACCGCCGGAGGGACCGTGTCGTCCCCGACCCGGTGGCGACGCGCACTGCCGAGAGCCGCAGTCTCGCACGGACGCCGCGACCCGTCTACCGTCGCGGGGTATGGGGGGGCGCAACGCCCGAGGGATCATCAACGCCTGGGAGGGACCATGCTCGGCTGGGTCGGAGACATCGAAGAGGCCACGCTCGCCAACGACACGTTCCGCACGGTGCTGTTCACCGGCGAGCACATGCAGCTGACCGTGATGCGGCTGGCTCCCGGCGAGGAGATCGGTCGGGAGGTGCACCCCCACCTCGACCAGTTCATCCGGGTGGAGTCGGGCACGGCCCGCGTGGAGCTCGGTGCCGGGCAGGACGCCATCGACGAGGAGCACGAGCTGCAAGCGGACTGGGCGGTGATCGTCCCCGCCGGCGTGTGGCACAACGTGATCAACGCCGGCTCGGAGGCGCTGGCCCTCTACTCGCTGTACACCCCGCCGGAGCACCCGGCGGACACCGTCCACGCCACCAAGGCCGACGCCGACGCCGCCGAGCACGATCACCACACCTGACCCCCAGACGGCCGCCGCGCGACGGCGGTGGATCGCGGCCCCCAGACGGCCCCCTGCGTGCCATACTCGCTGGAGAGCCGCCGGATCTTCGGGCATCGGCGGACCGGTCATGACAGGAGCGCGCGATGCAGAGCCGTAACCCCACGTTGCGCCGGATGGCGCGGCAAGGCGGCCACCCGCCCATGATGGACCAGCGGCAGGCCGACGCCGAGTTCGAGGCCATGGCGGGCCGGCTCACCGGCGACCGGATGACCATCGAGGGCACGGTCTACAAGACCCTGTTCCTGCTGGGGCTGACGGCGGCGACCACGGTCGCCGTGTGGTTCTGGGCAGGCGGCGAACCCGTGGCGGTGCCGTTCGCCGGCATGTTCTTCTTCCCCTTGCTGGCGGTCGGCGTCCTGACCGGCTTCAAACCGAAGCTGGCCCCCATCACCGGCCCGATCTACGCGGTCATCGCCGGGGGGTTCATCGGCGTGCTCACCCTGTTCCTGCAGGGGTGGGTCGACGGCGGCCTCACGGTGCTGCCCGTGCAGGCTGCGCTGGCGACGATGGCCGTCAGCGGCTCCATGCTGGTGGCCTACCGCACCGGCCTCATCCGCGCCACCCCGCGCCTGCGCAAGATCGTCATCACCGCCACCCTCGGCATCATGGTGTTCTACCTGGTCAACATCGGGATGAGCGCGTTCGGCTCGTCGACGATGCCCCTGATCTGGGGCGGGGGGATCCTGCCGATCGTGCTGAGCGTGGCGTTCATCGTCGTGGCGTCCCTGATGCTGGTGCTCGACTTCGACCTCGTCGAGCAGATGGCCGGCACCGCGGAGAAGCGCATGGAGTGGTACGGCGCGTTCGCGCTGACCACCACGCTCATCTGGCTCTACATCGAGATGCTGCGGCTCCTCGCGCTGCTCCAGCGCGACTGACCGGGCCTCAGGGGCCGGGGCCCGCGACGACGCTCAGGGCAGGTGCGTGACCGCCATCGGGCGGTTGAGCGCGGGCTTGCCGGTGCCCCGGGTGCGCTCGACGGTGTCGCGGTCCGGTCGGGTGCGCGGCTCGGAGCGGGCCTTGCGCGGCCGGGCCCGGCGGCCGCGCTGCCCGCCGTCGCCGGGATCGCTGTGCTCGCCCGGGGACGACGGCTCCGGGCGCACCCGGGCCGGTGGATCGTCGGAGCTGGTGCCTGACGGCGCTCGGCCGTCGCCCTTGGGCGAGCCCTTCGAGCCGCCGGACCGGCCGCGGCGGGTGCGCTCCTGTGACCGGGCTGGACGCTCCTGGTCGGCCCGGTCCCCGTTGCTCGTGGCCGAATCGCGCACGGGCGTGCGGTCCCCGGATGCGCTGGGGGCGACCCGCGTGCGGGTGCGGGTGCGCCGGCGCGTGCCCGCACCCGCGCCGGCGGGCGCTCCCCCGGCGTCGGCGGGACGGGCCGCGCGGGGTGCGGCGTCGCGGGTGTCGGCGTCGCGGGGTGCGGCGTCGCGGGTGTCGGCGTCGCGGGTGTCGGCGTCGCGGGGTGCGGGCTCGCGGGCGTCCGCCTCGCGGGCGCCGGTACCGGCGGCGGACTTCCGCCGGGTGCGCGGCGCGGGCGCTGTGGCCGTGTCCGAGCCCTCGGGCGCACCGCCACGGGAACTCCGCCGGCGCGTGCGCACCCGGGCCACCGTCTCCTCGCCCTCGTCCTGATGCTCGGCTGCGGGCTGGGTGTGCTTCGGTGCGCCGTCGCGGGGCTTGGCCTCGGCGGTGCGGTCGGTGTCCGGACGCCCGCTGGCACCGGCCTTGGCGCGCTTGGCATCCGTTGCGTCCCCGCGTGCCTTGCCGCCTCGTGACGACGACTTCTCACCGCGCTTGCGCGTGGGCTTCGACGGCACGAGCGGGGCGGAGCGGGGCGCCCGCGCCGGCAGGTCGAACAGCTCGTCGAGGATCGGCGAGGTGGAGAAGACCTCGTGGATGGGCGAGTCGACGTCGAGGGCCTTCTTGATCATCTCCAGACGGGCGAGCTCGTTCCACACCGCGAGGGTGATCGCCACGCCGCTGCCGCCGGCCCGCCCCGTGCGCCCGATGCGGTGCAGGTACATCTTCTCGTCGTCGGGGCAGTCGTAGTTCACCACGTGGGTGACATCGGAGATGTCGAGCCCACGTGCCGCGACCTCGGTGGCCACCAGCACGTCGATGGTGCCCTTGCGGAACTTCGACAGGGCACGCTCGCGCGCCTCCTGTCGCAGGTCGGAGTGGATCGGCGCGGCCACGATCCCCCGGTCCTGGAGCTCGGCGGCGAGCACGTCGGCCATGCGCTTGGTGCGGGTGAAAACCACGCACAGCCCACGGCCCGGCGTCTGCAGGATCCGGGCCAGCACGGCGGGCTTGTCCATACGGTGGCAGGAGAAGAAGTGCTGCTCGGTCTCGGGGGCGATGCGCGCCTCCTCGACCTCGGCGCGCAGGAACGTGGGCTTGCGCATGTACCGGCGCGCGAGGGCGACGACCGCCGAGGGCATGGTCGCGCTGAACAGCTGGGTCTGGCGGTCGGTGGCACACGCGTCGAGGAGCGCGACGACATCGGGCAGGAACCCGAGGTCCAGCATCTCGTCCGCCTCGTCCAGCACCAGGGCGTTGACCCCCGACAGGTCCAGGATGCCCCGGCGCAGCAGGTCCAGGAGGCGACCGGGGGTGCCGACCACCACGGGGGCGCCCGCGCGCAGCGCCTCGGCCTGGGTCTCGATCGCCTTGCCGCCGTACACCGGCACCACGCGGGTGCCGAGCCGGGCGCTGGCCCGGTCGAGGTCGTCGCGGACCTGCACGCACAGCTCGCGGGTCGGCACGATCACGAGCGCCTGGGTGCGCTTGTCGTCGGTGACGCGCTGCAGCAGCGGGATCCCGAACGCCAGGGTCTTGCCCGTGCCGGTGCGCGCCTGGCCGATCACGTCGGCGCCCATGAGGCCGAGCGGCAGGGTCAGCTCCTGGATGGGGAAGGGGTGGTGTATGTCGGCGTCGGCGAGGGCGTCGCAGATCGCCGGGTCCACACCGAAATCGGCGAAGGTCTTGGTATCACTCAATGGTTGTCAACTCGAATCCGGGGGGATGGTCGGGTCCGCGTTCGGGACCGGAGGTCTTCTAGCATCCGTCTTCCAGACTACCAGGCTCCCCCAGGCCTCTGCCCCCGAGTGACCGGAGTGACCGCTGCGCCCCCGACAGGTCATCGACGACGTCTTCGCCCGCTATCTGCGCCACATACGCGACCACAGCCCGACCACGGCGACCCGCCTGGGCGACCACGCGCGGGACGACGAGCTGGACGATTGGGGCCCGGGGGCGGTCGACGAGCGCCTCCGGGAGCTGTCCGGGCTGCAGCGGCGCCTGGCTGACGTCCACCTCGAGCCGGGCGTGCCGGACGACGTCGAGCTCGACGGCGACCGGATGCTGCTGGACGACACGCTCGCCGGCATGCGCCTGGAGCTGGATGTCCTGCGGCTGCCGGAGACCGACCCGACCTTCTACCTCGGCATCGCCACCGACGGCGTGTACGACCTGCTGCGCCGCGACGACCTTCCGGTGGGGCCCCGCCGTGCGGCCGCGGCCCGCCGGGTCGCCGCCGTGCCGCGCCTGCTCGACCAGGCCCGGGCGAACCTGACCGGGGTGACCGCCCCCCGACGCCAGGTGACGCTGCTGCGCGCCCCGGGCGCCGCGACGCTGTTCCGCGATGTGGTGCCCGCGTTCGCCCCGCAGGCTGCCCTCGCCGGGCAGGCCGCGGCGCAGGCATGCGAGGCGTTCGCCCTGTGGCTCGGCACCGGGGAGGGTGCGGTCGTGCCCGACTGGCCACTGGGCGAAGGCACGTGGTCCGAGGCGCTGCGCCTCGTGCTCGGCTCGCGGCTTCCGGCCGAGGAGCTGTGGCAGCGGGGGTGGGTGCGCCTCGACGAGCTCCAAGCCGAGGCGGAGCAGCTGGCGCGTGCGGTGCTCAGCGGCGGCGGGCCGCCCCCCACCGGCGACGGGCCGGCCCCCACCGGCGACCCGCGGGCGCTGGTGTGGACCGCCCTGGACCGGCTGGCCGCCGACCGCTCGCCCCGCGAGCGTCTGGTGGCCGACGCCGCTGCTGGGCTGGACGACATCGTCGGGTTCCTGCGGTCGAGCGACCTGTTCGACCTGCCCGAGCCCGACGTCCTGCGCGTCGAGGAGGTGCCCGCGTTCCAGCAGGGGGTGGCCATGGCGTACTTCATGCCGGCGCCACCGCTGGAACCCGAGGCGCCGCACACCTACTACCTCTCGCCGGTGCCGGCCGACTGGGACGACGAGCGGGCGACGTCGTTCCTGCGCGAGTACAACCACCACGGCCTCGCCTCAGTCGGCCTCCACGAGGCCTACCCCGGCCACTACGTGCACTTCGCGGCGGCGCAGCGCCACCCGCGCCGGCTGCGGCGCACGCTCTGGAACTCCGCGTGTGCGGAGGGCTGGGCGGTCTACGCCGAGCGGGAGGTGGTGCGTGCGGGCTTCGGCGGCCCGGGGCTCGCGCTCACCAACGTCAAGATGGACATGCGCGCCGTCGCCAACGCGCTGCTCGACCAGGGCCTGCACGTCCACGGCTGGGACGATGACACCGCGATGGCGTTGCTGACCGACCGGGTCTACCAGGAGCGGTCCGAGGCCGAGGGCAAGCTGGTGCGCGCCAAGGTGACCGCCGGTCAGCTGTCCTCCTACTTCGTCGGCGGTGAGGAGTTCGCCGACCTGCGCACCGACGTGGCCGCCGCCAGAGGATCGGCCTTCCACCCGCGCGCCTTCCACGCCGACGTCCTCGCCCAGGGCGTCCCGCCGGTCGGGGTCCTGCGGCGGGCCCTCGGCGTCCAGCCTGCGGCCTGACGCGCGCCGCGCCTACTCGTCGTCGGGGTCGAACGATCCGAGGCCCCGCCAGGCGAGACGGGCCAGCAGGGTCACGGCCTCATCCTTGTCCACGGTGGAGTGGTCGAGCCACCACCGGGCCCCCTCGGTGGCCAGGCCCCGCAGGGCCGTGGCCAGGAAGCCGGCCGACTCCGGGTCGAGCCCGGCATCCTCGGCCACCAGGACGCCGACGGCCCCGGACACCCGGGACATGGCGTCCTCCACCGCGACGCGGACGTCGGGGTCGGTGAGGTCGGCGGTGCGAAAGAGCAGCCCGAAACGCTGGTCCTCGACGAAGTCGAAGTAGGCGGCGATGGCGCCCTCGACGCGGGCGCGGTTGTCGGTCGTGCCGTGCAGGGCCTTGCGGACCTGCTCCTCCATCTCGTCGACGGCATCGCCGACCAGCGCCAGGTACAGGTCGCGCTTGGACGGGAAGTGCTGGTAGAGCACCGGCTTGCTCACGCCCGCGGCCTCCGCGAGCTGCTCCATGGACAGCCCGTGGAACCCATGCTCGGCGAACAGGCCGCCGGCGACGTCCAGCAGCTGGGCACGCCGGTCGGGTGCGCTCAGACGTGTACGCCGTCCCAACGCTGCCGTTCCTTCCTCCGCCGGATGGACCACCGGGTCGTGCGGGGCCGGACCCGATGTTACCGCAGAGTAACAATCAGCCGGAGGACTCGTCGTCGAGGCTCTGCATGAGCGCGCCGAGCAGCTGCTCCTGCAGCCAGCCCAGGTAGTACAGGGCCACGGCGGAGGGGTTGTCCTGCTCAGGTCCGCGCTCCCACTGCGACTCGTCGGTGATGCCGAGCAGCACGCCGAGGGTCAGCCGCGCATCGTTCAGCGCGGACAGCCACGCGTGGGCGTCGTCGGGGGACAGCTCGACCGTCCACGACCAGCGTCCGCCCTGCCCGCCGTCGAGCGTGGCGGCGAACGCCTCGAGGCGCTCGAGCCGTTCCTCCACCAGGCTCTCGCCCACGAGGTCGCGGTACTCGGCTTCCTGCTGCGCGTCGTCGTAGCCATGCGGGAACAGCCGCCGGCGGATCCCGACGTCGCCCGCGTCCCCGGCCAGCAGCGGCCGCAGCTGGCCGGGCAGCGACTGCAGGAGCGAGCGCTCCTTGGCGGTCAGGCGTACCCGGACCCCGCCGTCGGGCAGCCGGGCGACGCCGTGCACTGCTCCCATGTGCTCAGGCTGCCGGTCGCGACACGGTCAGTCCCGGGCCAAGGTGGCCTGGAGGCCGTGGGCGTGCAGCCGGGCGACGTCGCCCTCGGACCGTTCCCGCGGCCCGCTCGCGACGATCGCCTTGCCCTCCTTGTGCACCTGGAGCATGAGCTTGGTGGCGGTGGGCTCGTCGTGGCCGAAGAGCTTGCGCAGGACGTACACCACGTAGGACATGAGCGTCACCGGGTCGTTCCAGACGATCACGTTCCACGGCCGGTCCCGGTCGGTGGTCTCCTCCCCGACGGGGTCGTCGGTGCGCTGCGGCGCGATGGTGGGGGCGGAGGCGGACATAGGGTCAGGGTAACGCGATCGCCGCGAGCCGCCTATACCCCGAGGTCGTCGCAGACGCACTCGCGGGGGTCCGCCCCCGCCACCAGGCCCTTGTAGGACGGCGCCCGCAGGAGCCCCTCGTCGGTGACCTCGCCGAACTCGACGCGACAGACCAGGTCGGGACGCACGAACCGCGCCGTCGCGGGCGGCCGCGGGTCGCGCGCAGCGAACGGCGGGTCGTCGGTGGCGCGCTCGGCGAGCAGGGCGCCCAGCCGGTCGAGCTCGCCCTCGTCGAAGCCCGAGCCGACCCGGCCCACGTAGCGCAGCCGGCCCTCGTCGTGCAGCCCGAGCAGCAGGGCACCGAGGCGCCCGGCGCGCCCCCCCCGGCCACCCATCCACCCGCCGATGACGCAGCAGGCGGACCGGCGCACCTTGAGCTTGCGCCAGTCGCGGCTGCGCCGTCCCGGCTGGTAGGTCGAGTCGGCCCGCTTGGCGATCAAGCCCTCCAGGCCGCGGTCGCGGGCTGCCCCGAACAGCGCCGTACCCGACTCGGCGACCGCCTGGCTGCGCTGGATCGCGCTGCCCGGGACGAGGAGCTCGTCGAGCAGCCCGAGGCGTTCGGTCAGCGGTCGGTCCACGACTCCCCGGCCATCGACGGCCAGCAGGTCGAAGACCATGTAGGCCACCGGGATGCGGGTGCGCGCCCGTTTCACCCCGGCGGCGTCCCGCATGTGCATGCGCCGCTGCAGCCGCTGGAACGAGGGGGCGCCGTCGGGACCGAACGCCACGATCTCCCCGTCCAGCACCGCGTTGCGGGCCAGCACGCGTTCCCACAGACCCGCCAGCTCCGGGTAGCCGGCGGTGATGTCGTTGCCCGCCCTGCTGACCAAACGGGTGGAGGCCGCCTCGCCGGTCCCGGGGCGCACCGTGGTGGCCACGGCCCGCACGCCGTCCCACTTGATCTCGAACAGCCATGCGGGGTCGTCGAAGCCCGCCGATCCGCCGTCGACCGCCAGCATCGGGGTGAAGGACGGTGGCGGGGCGGGCAGGTCCGTGGGCTCGTCCGCGCGCACGACCATCCACTGCGACGAATCGTCGGCACCACCATGGCTCGCGCCATGCCCTCTGCCATGGCTCGCGCCATGCCCGCCACCCGTGCGGAACAGGTGGTACTCGCCGGTGTGGCGCCGGCCGTGGAGGCGGACGGTCACCTTGTCGTCGTGCCACTCCACCAGCTCGTAGGGGCCCTCGTCCCAGATGCGCACCTGCCCGCCCCCGTACTCGCCCTCGGGGATCTCACCCGAGAAGGTCATGTAGGACAGCGGGTGGTCCTCGGTCTGGACCGCCAGGTGGCGGACCCCCGGGACGTCGGGAAGCCCCTTGGGGACCGCCCAGCTGGGGGCGGAGCCGTGCCGTTCCAGGCGCAGGTCATGGTGCAGGCGGGTCGCCAGGTGGTGCTGGATGACGAACCGCGGGCGGTCGTCGTCGGCGCGGTCGTGGCCGACCTGGGCTGTGTCGCTGTCGCGGACCTGGTCGGCGTCGGCCTCGTCGGCGGGCGGTTCGGGGGTGCGCGTGAAGTCGCGCTTGGCGGTGTACGCGGACAGGTCCGGGCGCCGGGCCACCACGTGGGATCCCTCCCCGTCGGCGGCGTCGGGATCCATGCCCACCGCAGCCATCGCGCTCCGCAGGTCCTGGCCGCCCGCCAGGATGGGAACGGCCAGGTCGCCGACCTCGTCGAGGCGGCGCCAGACCGTGGCGATCGTGAAGTCCGTGGGCTCGACGTCGCCGGCGACCTCGGCCCACTCCAGCGGCGTGGCGACCGGCGCACCGCGTTCGGGGCGCAGCGACCACGTCGCGGCGATGTTCTTGCCCTCGGTGTTCATGTTGTGGTCGAGGAAGACCTTGCCCGTGCGCTTGGCGATCTCCCACTCCATGGTGGTGCGCTCGGGGTCCGCCCGGTTGATCAGCCGGCACACCCGCCCGACCCACTCGCGCACGGCGCCGGCCGAGTGCACCCGGTCGATGGGCACGTAGACCTGCATCCCGGTGGCCCCCGACGTGCGGGGGTAGCCACGCAGGCCCAACCGGTCGAGGGCGGTGCGCACGAGCAGCGCCACCTCCCGGACCTCGGCGAACCCCACGCTCATCGGGTCGAGGTCGAAGAAGGCGTAGTCGGGCCGGTCGATGCGGTCGACGCGGGCGTGCCAGGGGTGCAGCTCGATGCACCCGAGGTTGGCCAGCCACAGCAGGCTCGGGGCGTCGCGCGCCAGGAGGTAGTCGATGGTCTTGCCGCTGTCGCGCGAGGTCACGGGGGCGGTGGACACGAAGCCGGGCGTGTGCGGCGGAGCCTGCTTGGCGTAGAAGAAGGCGCCATCGGCGCCGTCGGGCATGCGCTTCAAGGTCAGCGGCCGGTCGGCCAGGTAGGGCAGGATCCACTCGGCGACGTTCCAGTAGTAGGCGAGCAGGTCGGCCTTGGTGTAGCCCTCGGGCTCCCAGAAGGGCTTGTCGAGATTCGTGACCTTCTGGTCGACGCCGCCGGATTCCAGGATCCACGCGCGACCCTCGCGCCGTGCCGGCAGGGGGCTCGGAAACGCGATGGTCGTGGGCACGTCGCTGGTCACGAAAGGACGGTACCGCCACCCCGGCGCGTTGGGGGATGCGCGCGGCGCGGGAGGGGTAGATGATGGACGCAGCGCGCCGGCCCCTTCCCCGTGCCGGGCGCGGAGGAGGGCGCACCCATGCCGCGGACACTGTGGAAGGGCTCGTTGTCGTTCGGCTTGGTGACGGTGCCGGTGGGGCTGTACGCCGCCACCGACGACAAGTCGCCGTCGTTCAACCAGCTGCGGGCCGGCGACCACAGTCGCATCGGCTATCAGCGGGTTGCGAAGGCCGACGGCGAGGAAGTCGAGTACGACGACATCGTCAAGGGCTACGAGTACGAGCGCGACCGTTACGTCGTCTTCTCCAAAGAGGAGCTCGACGTCTTGAAGCCGCCGTCGAGCCGCACCGTGGACATCATGCAGTTCGTGCCGCGGGAGCAGATCGACCCCCTGTACTTCCAGCGCTCCTACTACCTGGCGCCGGACCCCGCCGGGGCGAAGGCCTACGGCCTGCTCGCCAAGGCGATGGCCGACCAGGACACCGTGGCGGTCTGCAAGATCACCCTGCGCGACAAGGAGCACCTGGCGACGCTGCGCCTGCGCGGGGAGCTGTTCGTGCTGGAGACCATGTACTGGCCCGACGAGATCCGTGAGCTCTCGCTGTCCGACGTCGGCGTCGAGGAGCTGCCCGAGCCGCGCAAGCAAGAGGTGCAGATGGCGCAGAGCCTGATCGAGAACCTGACCGAGGACTTCGATCCCAGCGTCTACACCGACGAGTACCGGGCCAAGGTCGAGGAGGCGGTGCAGGCCAAGGTCGAGGGCGAGGAGGTCGTCGTGTCGGAGGAGTCCGAAGAGCCCACCGCCGTCGTCGACCTGATGGACGCGCTGAAGCAGTCGGTCGAGGCGTCGAAGAGCCGCAGCAAGAAGAGCAAGGCGTCGTGAGCGTCGGCCGGGTCACGCAGTGCCTCGGCGCGGGGCGGGTCTGAGCGGATGGGCCCCATCCTCTTCGTCCTGTTCATCGTCATCCCGATCATCGAGCTGGCGGTCATCATCCAGGTCGGCCAGCTGGTCGGTGTCGGGTGGACCCTCGTCGCGTTGATCGCGATGTCCCTGATCGGTGCGGCGCTGGTCAAGGCCGAGGGCCTGCGGGCCTGGCAGCGCGTCCGGGAGGCCCTGGCGCAGAGCCGGATGCCCGCCGAGGAGGTCGTCGACGGCGCGCTGGTCCTGCTCGGGGGCGCGCTCATGCTCACGCCCGGGTTCCTGACCGACGGTGTCGGCTTGCTCCTGGTGCTGCCACCCTCACGCGCCCTGCTGAACCGCGGCATCCGTGGGCGCGTGCGCGGGGCCTTCGGGCTGTCGCACCGGCGCGGGGACCCCCCCGGCCCGACGCGGACCCCCACCGACGACGGGGTGGTCGACGTCGATGTGGTCAGCATCGAACGGGACGACCCCCCGGACGCCGACTGACCGTGCCCGACCTCCGCCGCGCTGGCCCAGCCCGGCCCCCCGGCCCGCGCGGCCACAGGCCGCCATGCCGCGCGGGCGGGTCAGGGGTGCAGGAAGATCGCGGCTCAGGGTCGAGGAGCGTCCTGCCGAAGGGAAAGCATGAGCCTTCACGCCACCATGTCCAGGGCGCCCAGCGCGGCGCTGCCCGCAGCCGAGACCGTCCGTGCCCGTGACAACCTGATCGTGCTGCTGTCCGCGACGGACCCGCTGGGGCTGATCGCACGAGGCCATTCGGTGGTCGACTACGCCGCCACGGCCAGCGCGGCGCTGGAGGTGCTGGTCGCGGGGGGGCGGGCCGACGAGCTGTTCAGGCTCTTCCACACCACGGACGCACCGGTCGAGACCGTCCACACCTTCGTCCGCACGGCCATCCACTGGTGGGACGCACGGCCCGCGTGAGGTGGGTCGGGGCCGGGTGTCACAGGCGCCACGTATGGTGCCGTCAATGGGTGGACACCACGAAGCCGAGCCGCTGAACCCCGTCCAGCAACGCGTGCTCGACGAGCTCCTGGCCGTCACGCGGCCGCGCCCGCCGGGGGACCGCACGGTTGCTGACCGCTGTCGTGCGCAGCTGCTGGAGCGGACCGAGGAGGCGGCAGCGTTGGTGCCGGCGGGCGATCGGGGGCTGTACCTGAGCAAGGGACGGTTGGACGCGCTCGGGTGCGACGGACGCTACCTGGACCAGCAGGCGCACCCGTTCAGCTACTCGCCGGCGGTCCTGCGGGGCACGCTGGCCCACACGGGCATCGAGGTCGACACGGCGGGCGCACGGACGCGGACGCCGCAGGAGGTGCTCGAGCAGGCGTGGCGCCGCCTGGCCACCGACGACCGCGCGGCCCGCCACGTGGCCGGCCTGCCACCGGCCGAGGCGGATGCGCTGCGCGCCGACGCCCTGCGCACCGTCATGGAGTTCCGCGACCAGTTCCCCCCGTTGCCATCGGCCTGGCATCCGCGCACCGAGCCCGCCTTGCGAACCCGTCTGCACGGCGGGCGCATCGTGGTGCTCGGCCGCCCGGACCTCATGATCGGCCGACCCACCCTCGACCGCCGCCGCCTGCTGATCATCGACCTGAAGACCGGGGCGCGCCACCCGCAGCGGCACCGCGCCGACGTCGCGCTCTACGCCCTGCTGGCCACCATCAAGTACGGGGTTGCGCCGTTCCGGGTGGCCACCTACTACCTCGACGAGGGCGACTGGGACGCGCAGGACGTCGACGACGCGATGCTCGACGCCACGGTGGCTGACGTGGCCGCCAAGGTCGTGCGGGCCGCCTGGCTCACCCACGCCGACCCCCCTGAACGGTCCCTGCAACTGCTGCCGGGGCCCGCCTGCGGGTGGTGCGACCGGGCCGGGTCATGTCCCGCTCTGGTCGCCGCCGAGCAGCGGCCGACCGGTGTCCGTGCGGCGTGAGTCGTCCGGCCAACCTAGACTTCCGCGAACGCGAGACTGGAGGACCAATGGCGACCGCGGCGGCCTTCTTCGACCTCGACCGCACCCTCATGGCCGGGGCGAGCGCCTACTACGTGGGCAAGGCGTCCTACCGCGAGGGCCTGTACCCGCTTCCCCGGCTGGTGCGTGACGGGCTGCGCAGCGTGGCCTTCAAGCTCTTCGGCGCGTCCGACGAGAAGTCCGAGGCCCTGCGCGACCGCATCCTCTCGATGGTCGCCGGTCGGGACGCCGACACCGTCCGACGCATCGCCCCGGTCGTCGTCGAGGAGCTGGTGGCGCGCATCCGCCCGGAGGCCCAGGCACTGCTGGACATGCACGAGGAGGCCGGCCGGGACGTCTACATCATCTCGGCGAGCCCGGTGGAGATCGTCGGCGAGCTCGCGCGCGCCCTCGACGTGGCCGGGGGGCTCGGCACGGAGTCCGAGATCGTCGACGGCGTGTACACCGGCCGGCTGGCGGCACCGTTCTGCTACGGCGAGGGCAAGGCCGAGGTGGCGCGCAGGATCGTCGCCGACTGCGGCTACGACCTCGCCCAGTGCTACGCCTACGCCGACTCGGCCAGCGACCTGCCGATCCTGCAGCTCGTGGCGCACCCGGTCGCGGTCAACCCGGACCGGTCGCTCATGTCGATGGCGCACCGGCGTGGATGGCCCGTCGTCGAGTTCAACCGCCAGGCCAAGCAGGCCACCCGCCTGGCGACAGCGGGGACCGCCACGCTGGTCGCCGGCCTGGGCGGCTACGCCCTCGGACGTCGCCACGGCCGGCAGGCCGTGCGGCGCCTGCTGGACCGACCCCGCCGGGTGCGACGCCGCTGATGGCGGGACCGTCCCCCGACCGGGTCGGCGGCGGGGGCCATCTCGCCGCGCTGAGCGCCGATGTCGACGCCGTGGCGGCCCGGCTGGCGGCGGTGCCCGCGCCCGCGCGGCGCGCACAGGCCGCGGTGGCCCGCCGGGAGTCGGCCCGGCTGTCGGCGCGCCTTGACGCGAGCACGCTGACCGACGCCACGGCAACGGAGGTGGACCAGCGCCTGGCCAACGGGATGGCGCCCGTCGACGGGGCCGCGGACGGCGTCTCGCCCGCTGCCCGGCTGGTCGCGGGCTGGGCGCAGACCCTCAAGGTCGACGCGCTGGCCACACAGGAGGTGGCGGCGGTGGAGTACGCGAACCTGCTCGCGTGCTTCGACGCCGAGCCCGACCTCGCCGGCGTGCTCGCCGACCGGCCACGGGCGGTCCTGGCCGAGCTGCACACCCTGGTCTGCCGGGGCCTGGTCGACGGTGCGGTGGCGGGACGACCACGGCGCACCGAGCAAGCCGTCCACGACGGGGCACAGGGTCGCGTCCTGTACCGCGCGGCCCCGCCCGGTCGCCTCGATGGCCTCCTCGACGGGCTCGCCGCCTGGCTCACCGGGCCTGCCGAGACCCAGCCGGCCGTGGTCGTGGCGGGGGTCGTGCACGGGCGCATCCTGGAGTGGCAACCGTTCGAGGCGGCGAACGGCCGGGTGGCACGCGCCGCGTCACGGCTGGTCCTGCGGGCCCGCGGCGTGGACCCCGAAGGCCTCGCGGTGGCGGAGCGGTTGGCGGCTGCCGACCCGCTGGCCTACCACCGCGAGGTGGCGGCGAGCATCCACCGAGGCGACCTCGGTCTCTGGCTGGAACGCGCCGCGGAGTCGGTGCTGGACGCCCTGGTCACAGCGGCCGAAGCGGTCGATCCCGGCGGGGCCCCCGACCCGCCGGTGCGCGCGACCGCGGTGGCGCACGGACTTGGACCTGGCGCCGCCATCACCCTGGCGGACTACGCCGAGGCCGCGGCGGTGCCCCGGGCGACGTGCCGGGAGGACCTGCGGGCACTCGTGGTGGCCGGCTGGATGGCACCCGAGCCAGGCACCCACGGCTTGCGCTACCGGCGGAGGGGACGCGTCGGCCGGGCGCCGGGGCGGCAGGGTTAGCCCAGCCGCCCGGTGGAAATGCGTGGGGGGAACCCGCTTCGGTTTGACTACCTCCTATAAGGGTAGGAGGATAGGCGGTGCGGGCCCAGAGCCCGTCGGACCAACACGGGCGCAGTGTCCGTGCAAGCGCGCGAAATCGCGAGATCCGCACAACGTGGAGGACCTCACACATGATGAAGCTTCGCAAGAACCTGTTGATCGCCATGATCGCCGGCCTGCTGGCCTTCGCGGGCGTGGCCTGCGACGACACCACCGACGATCCCGCTGAGGACAACGGCGTCACCGACCCGGTCGAGGAGGACGACGCGGGCCTCGAAGAGGACCCGCTCGAGGAAGACCCGGTCGACGAAGAGGAAGAGCCCGCCGAGTAGTCGGGTCTCCTGAGGGAAGGGGCCGCACCGGATTCCGGTGCGGCCCCTTTCGCATGGCGGCCCCGTCCATTCTGCGCGCACATGAGTGCGGTCAGCGCCCACCTCCGCCCAGCCGATCGACCAGGCGTTCGCGCAGCACCTCCAGCCGCGGGCTGCGCCGCACCGACCAGGTCCCCGCGACCACCTTCGGACGAATTTCGGCGACCGCGGCACGGGAGCGATCCCGCAGCGCGGCGATGGGCACCGGCCCCTGTTCGCGGCGCCCGTCGCGCATGGCGGGCACCAGCAGCGGCGTGCCTTCCAGGTCCTCGTCTGCTAGGCCGATGACGTCTCCCGCCTCCGCGCGCCAGACCTGCTTGCAGCCCGGGCTGGTGGTCTTCTCCGGGCTGGCACTGACCTTGAGGACCGGCTCACCGGCGACGTCGGCCAGCTTGTACACCCCGCCGAACGTCGGGTCGTGGCGGGCGGTGAGCAGGGCGGTGCCCACCCCGTAGCCGTCGATCGGCGCGCCCTCCTCCTCCAGGGCCGCGATGCGGGGCGCGTCGAGGTCACCCGAGGCCAGGATCCGCACGTCGGGAAAGCCCGCCTGGTCCAGCAGACGGCGAGCCTCGCGGGCCAGCAGGGCGAGGTCGCCCGAGTCCAGGCGCACCCCGCTGAGCGCATGCCCGCGGGCGGCGAGCTCGCCGGCAACGGTGATCGCGTTGGGCAAACCCTGGGCCAGGGTGTCGTAGGTGTCGACGAGCAGGACGCAGCTGTCGGGGAAGGACCGGGCGTAGGCGCGGAACGCCTCCAGCTCGCGGTCGTAGGCCATCACCCACGAATGCGCCATGGTGCCCGACAACGGCACGCCGAAGCGCCGGCCGGCCTCCACGTTGCTCGTGGCGGTGGCGCCACCGATCAGCGCCGCACGCGCCCCGGTGATGGCCCCGTCGGGACCGTGGGCCCGTCGCGCCCCGAACTCCAGCACGCCCTTGCCGCGCGCCGCGGTGGCGATCTGTGCCGCGTTGCTCGCCACCAGGGACGCGTAGCAGATGCGGTTGAGCAGGGCCGTCTCGACGAGCTGGGCCTGCGCCAGGGGCGCGGTGACCCGCAGGATCGGCTCGTCGCCGAACACCGGTAGGCCCTCGGGCACCGCCCACACGTCCCCGGTGAACCGCAGCGCGGCGAGCCGGTCCAGGAAGTCCACGGTGAACAGGTCGAGCGTGTCGAGGAAGCGCAGGTCCTCCTCGCTGAAGGCCAGGGTCTCCAGGTAGTCGAGCACGGGGTCGAGACCCGCCGCCACGACCACGTCGACCCCTGCCGGCCGTGTGCGGAAGAACAGGTCGAAGGTCACCGGCTGGTCGGCGCGGCCGTCGGCGTGGTAGCCGGCCATCATCGTCAGCTCGTACAGGTCGGTGAAGAGCGCGTCCGACACGGGGGCCTTTCCGGGAGGGTCCTACACGGTGATGACGCCGTCGAGCAGCTCCAGCCCCGGTCGGGCGAAGCGGTACAGCTGGGCGGGGCGGTGCGGGCCGCGGCGCTGCCTGCCGGTCTCGGTGAGCATCCCCAGCGCCAGCACCCTCTTGCGGAAGTTGCGCTTGTCGATCGCTCGGCCGAGCACTGCCTCGTAGACCGCCTGCAGCTCGGTGAGCGTGAACTCCGCGTCGAGCAGACCGTAGGCGACCGTGGAGTAGGAGAGCTTTCCCTGGAGCCGCTCGACGGCCGATGCCAGGATCCTCGCGTGGTCGAACGCCAGCGCCGGCGGGTCCTGCGCGGGCATCCAGCGGGCATCGCCCCCGCCCCCCGCCGGTGCGTCCGGGTCGGCGCGGGGCAGCAGCGCGAGGTAGGTGACGCTCACGATCCTCCCGCGCGGGTCGCGGTGGGGCTGCCCGAACGTCGCGAGCTGCTCGAGGTGGCCGACGTCGCGCACGCCCGCGCCGGCCAACGCGGTGCGGGCAGCCGCCTCGAGGTCATCCTCGGGGCTGATGACCTGCCCTGGCAGGGCCCACGACCCGGGGAACGGCGAGCGCTGGCGACGGGTGGTCAGGAACCGCAGCCGGGTGGGGTCGGCCGCGTCGGTGCCCAGGGCGAGCGCCACCACGTCGGTCGCGATCGCCACCGCTGCGGCATGCTCGGTCACGGGGACTCCCGCACGACACGCAGGAGCTCGTCACCGTAGCGGCGGACCTTGGCGGGGCCGAGCCCGTGGACGCCGAGCAGCTCCTCGGCGGTCGCCGGCCGGCGGGTCGCCAGCGCATCCAGGGTGCGGTCGCTGAACACGACGAAGGCGGGCTGGCCGTCGCGTTGGGCCCGCTGGCGTCGCCACTCGCGGAGCGCGGCGGCGAGGGGGTCGTGGGGGCCCACCGCCTGCGCCCCCCGCGCGGGCTTCGCCGGCGGCGCGGCCCTGCTCGGGGCGCCGGGCCCGAGGTCGTAGAGGAAGCGCGAGGGCCGGCGGGTCATCGGCTTGCCCGCGTAGCCCGGTCGCGACCGCGCCCACGACAGCCACAGGTGGCGTCGGGCCCGGGTCGCGCCCACGTACAGCAGACGGCGCTCCTCGGCGATCGCCACGTCGTCGTCGCGGGCGTGGGAGATCGGCATCATCCCCTCCTCCAGCGCAACGAGGAACACCGCGTCGAACTCCAGGCCCTTGGCCTTGTGCATGGTCAGCAGGGTGACGGCCCCGTCCGGTGTCGCCGTCTCCTGGCCGCGCGCCGCCCGGTCGTCGAGGTCGCTGACGATCTCCTCGTAGGTGACGTCGGGCCGGGCCTGCACGGCCAGCGCGGCGATCTCCAGGAGGGCCACCAGGTTGCGCCAGCGCTCTCGGGCGGCCTCCCCGGTCGGCTCCTGGCGAGGGTTGAACGACAGCCGGTCACGCAGGACCCGTTCGACCGCTCGGTCGGCCCGGGGGGGCGCGGCGGGCGCGGCCCCGCCGGCGGGAGGCGGTGCGGGCGGGGGAGCGCGGCCGGCGCCGTCGCGGAGCGCCCCGAGTGCCTGGCGGATCTCGGGGCGTCCGAAGAACCCCGTCTCCCCGCGGA
This sequence comes from Egibacteraceae bacterium, assembly GCA_040905805.1. NCBI lineage: Bacteria > Bacillati > Actinomycetota > Nitriliruptoria > Egibacterales > Egibacteraceae > Egibacteraceae bacterium. Next base: position 61,603 of record JBBDQS010000146.1, read on the forward strand.
CCACGTGGGGGATCCCGGCGTCGGCCAGCGCCGCCTCGAAGGTCTCGGACTGGCTGTTCACGCGGTAGCAGATCGCGATCTCCCCGGGTGGGGTGCCCTCGGCGAGCAGGCGGGTGATCGCCGTGACGACCGCGGCGACCTCCTCCTCGGCGTCCGCGCACTCGGTGAAGACCGGGGCGGGGCCTGCGGGCAGACGCGTGGTGAGCGGCGCACGCCGTCCATCCCGCTTGCGGGGCAGCAACCCGTTGGCCAGGGCCAGGACCTCGGGTGTGGAGCGGTAGCTCTCGGTCAGGGTGACCAGCCGGGCGTGCGGGAAGTGGTCGCGGAATCCCGTGAGGTAGGCCGAGGTGGCGCCGGTGAAGCTGTAGATGGTCTGGTCGTCGTCGCCGACCACGCAGAGGTCGTCGGCCTCGCCGAGCCAGGCGTGCAGCAGGGCCCACTGGGCGGGGTTGACGTCCTGGAACTCATCGACCGTGAGGTAGCGGTAGCGCCCGCGCACCTGCGCGGCGACGTCGGCGTCCTCGGTGATCAGCCGGGTCGTCAGCAGGAGCATGTCCTCGTAGTCGATGAGGTTGCCCCGGGTCTTGGCGGCTTCGTAGGCGGTGTAGATCTCCGCCAGGTCGTCGACGGGCAACGGGCCGTCGCGGTCGGCGGCCCGCGAGGCGAAGTCGTCGGGGGCGATGCGTCGGGCCTTGGCCCACTCGATCTCGGCGGCGAGGTCGCGGGCCTCGACGCGCGCCCGCCGCGCGGTGGGGACAAGCAGCCGGACCTTGTGTGGCAGGACCTCCGGCAGCGGCGCCCCCGCGCCGAACCGCGGCCAGAAATAGCGCAGCTGCGCCCACGCCGCCGCGTGGAAGGTGGCGGCGCGCACCGGGGCGGGCAGCCCCAGGCCGCGCAGACGCTCAGCCAGCTCGGTGGCCGCCCGTTCGGTGAACGTGACGGCCAGGATCTGGTCGGGACGCGCGACCCCCGAGGCCACCTGGTTGGCGATGCGGTGGGTGATCGTGCGCGTCTTGCCCGACCCGGCGCCGGCGAGGATGCACACCGGGCCGCGCACGACCTCGGCCGCGTCGCGCTGTGCCGGGTTCAACCCGTCGAGCAGGGGATCAGCCATCGCCGCCGAGCGTAGCGAAGCCGTGGGACACGCCGCGACCGCGCGGGCCGGCCCTGGGGACGGGGTGGTGGGCGATTTCCTCGGCGGCGGATCGGGAACCGGCCGCCCCTACCTGCGCTGGAAAGCCGTGTAGCCCTGGCCGCGGGATCCGCGGCCAGGGCTACACCGGTGCCACCGTGCTACTGCCCCGCGTCGGTCAGCGGGAGCAGGGCCCTACGAGGCGGGTCCCTGCATGGTGTGGCCGCTGTCCACGAGGCGCTCGAGCGAGCGGGTCAGGAACGCGGCCATCTGGTCGCGACGCACGATCTGGCCAGGTGCGTATGTCGTGGCGCTCGACCCTTGTGCCAGGCCGGCGGTGTAGGCCGCGCTGATGGCGTCGGCGTGGGTGTTGCCGGCGGTGTCGGTGAAGGGTGCCGTGCCGATGGCAAGCGGCCCGTCGATGTGCTCGAGGGTGCGCACCAGGAACGATGCCATCTGGTCGCGGCGCACGCCCTGACTCGGTGAGTAGGTCGTGGCCGAGGTGCCCTGCACGATGCCGAGCTCGGCGAGCTGGGCGATGGCCTGGGCGTGGGGGTTGCCGGCGATGTCGGTGAAGTTCGACGCCGTGACGTCGGGCAGGGCCACGCCGGCCTGGGTCAGCGTGCGGGTCAGGAACGAGGCCATCTGGTCGCGGCGCACGCCCTGACTCGGTGAGTAGGTTGTGGCCGAGGTGCCCTGGGCGATGCCGTACCAGGCGGTGCACTCGATGGCGTCCTGGTGCAGGTTGCCGATGATGTCGGTGAACCCTGACGACGACGCCCGCCCGTCGGGGCACGCCTGCGCCGTGACCGGGTTGGGGTCCGGTGTCGTGGTGTCGGTGTCGGTGTCGGTGTCGGTGTCGGTGTCGGTGTCGGTGTCCGGTTCGGTCACCGTTGCCGCGGTGGTCATGCTCGCCGTGAGTGGTTCCGAGACGTTGCCGGCCGCGTCGTAGGCCGACACGGTGAAGCCATAGGCGGTGTCGGCGCTGAGCCCGTCCACCGTCAGCGTCGTGCCCGCCTGGTCGACGATCTCGGTACCGTCGCGAGTCACCCGGTAGCCGGTCACGCCCTCTTCGTCGGTGGCGGCCGGCCACGACAGCTGGACACCCGTCTCGGTGACGTCCGAGGTGCTCAGCTCCGCGCCCGCGGGCCAGGCCGGCGCGACCTCGTCCGCGGCCTGCTCGACCGTCAGCTGCAGGGTCCGCACAAAGCCCTCGCCCTCGGTGCCCGGCTGGACGGCGAAGATGGTGTAGACGCCGGGGACGGCATCTGGCGGGACGACCACTGGCACGACGAAGTGGCCGGACGCATCCGGCGTCCCCGTCCCCAGATGGGGCCCGTCCACGGTCTCCCAATGGATGGTCACGGGCGTCGTGTCGTCGAACGAGGATCCCAACACGTGCATGCTGCCGCCAGCCTCGACCCCATAGTCCGAAGCAGCGATGGCCGCGGACGGCCCGCAGGCGTACGCCGGGGCCATCCACAGCACGGCGAATGCGGCGACAATGCCCCCCGCCACCAAGAGGTAGCTCCGCAGAGACACCCTGCGCAAGTACCCAAAGTTGTTATCCATGTCCAGCCTCCTACCAACTGTCCCTGAGCGATGTGCCCGAACTCTGACCCGAACCCGGGATGAACCTCTCCTGGGATAGTACCCGCATCACCGGTGATTCAGGAAGGTAAAAATCTCGATGATCTGGCGGGTCCCGCAACATCGGGAGCAACTCGCCCTGTGGGCCCGTTTCATCCCTCCGGCGCGCCCGCCAGGAGGCGTGCCAGCTCGTCGGGCTCGGTGACGGGCCGCTCGCAGGCGAAGTTGCGGCACACGTAGGCGGTCGCCCGCCCGTCCACGCGGGGCCGGTCGTGCAGCAGCGGCACGGGGTGCGCGTCGCCGTCGGCCTGCCCGACCGCCAGGACGGTGCCCGGCCGCCACGTCCGCCGGTAGACGGCGAGCAGCGCCTCGGCGTCCTCGGTGGCGGGGTCGCCGACGATCGCGACCTCCTCGGGGCCGGCGATGAGGCGCTCGGCGGCGCGCAGCAGCTCGCCGAAACCGGTGGGCGCCTGGGTCGCCCGCGCCCCGAGCACCGCGATGGTGCGCTGGGCCTGCTCGACGTGGTCGGGGTCAGCGGTCAGGGCCCCGAGTCGCAGGTGCACGTCGGCCATGACGCTCGACCCCGTCGGGGTGGCGTTGTCCCACAGGTCCTTTGGCCGGGTCAGCAGCTGCTCGGCGTCCTCGGCGGTGGAGAAGTAGGTGCCGGTGTCGCCGTCGGCGAAGCGGGCGTCGGCGTCGGCAGCCAGCCGCCGGGCCCACGCGAACCACTCGGGGTCGGGGTCGGCCTCGTAGAGCACCAGCAGCGCCTGCGCCAGGTAGGCGACGTCCTCGAGGAACGCCGGCACGCTCGCCCCGTGGCCGTCCTTCCAGGAGTGCTGCAGCCGGGCGCCGCGCCGCGCCTCGTCGCGCAGGAAGCCCGCGCAGGCCCGGGCGGCCTCGACGTAGTCACCGCGGCCGAGCACGGCCCCGGTCTCCGCCAGCGCGCCGAGCGCCAAGGCGTTCCAGCTCGTGAGCACCTTGTCGTCCAGGCCGGGGCGTACGCGCGCCTCGCGGCCTTCGTAGAGCGCCTGGCGCACCCGCGCCAGGCGGGCGGCGAAGGCCTCGTCGGTCTCGTCGCGGGGGTGGGGCTCGTGCAGGATCGTGTGCCGGCCGAACTCGGGGTGGTGGGGATCTTCGAAGTTGCCCTCGTCGGTGACGCCGAAGAACCGGCCCCACTCGGCCGGGTCCTCGCCGGCGCCCGCGACGACCTCGTCGAACTCCGCCTTGGACCAGACGAAGAACTTGCCCTCGATGCCCTCGGAATCGGCGTCGGTGGCCGAGTAGAAGCCGCCGCCGTCGTGGCGCATCTCCCGTAGGAGGTAGTCGGCGGTCTCGGTGGCGACCCGCCGGAACCGCCGTTCGCCGGTGATCTGCCAGGCGTGGGTGTAGGCCCGTAGCAGCAGCGCGTTGTCGTACAGCATCTTCTCGAAGTGCGGCACGAGCCAGTGCGCGTCGACGGAATAGCGTGAGAACCCGCCGGCCACGTGGTCATAGATGCCCCCGCGCGACATCTGCGTCAGGCTGTGGGCCGCGGCGCGCAAGACGCCCTCCTCACCGGTTCGCTGGTGATGGGCGAGCAGGAAGTCCACGGTCATGGCCTGCGGGAACTTCGGCGCCCGGCCGAAGCCACCGTGGGCGGTGTCCCAGGCGCGCACGCACAGGGCGGCGGCCTCGTCGGTCACGCTCGGGTCGACGGTGCCGGCGTCGCCGCCCACCTGCTGGGCGGCTGCGAGGTGCTCGGTCACCTTGCGGCCGGACGCCAGCACCTCGTCGCGCTGGTCGGTCCAGGCACGGGCGACCGCGTCGAGCACGCGCAGGAAGCCGGGCATGCCCTGGCGGTCGTCGCGGGGCCAGTACGTGCCGCTGAAGAACGGCTCGCCGTCAGGGGTGAGGAACACGCTCATGGGCCAGCCGCCGTGCCCGGTCATGGCCTGCACCGCACCCATGTAGACGCTGTCGACGTCGGGGCGCTCCTCGCGGTCGACCTTGACGGACACGAACCGCTCGTTGAGCACCGCCGCGACATCGTCGTCCTCGAAGGACTCGTGCGCCATGACGTGACACCAGTGGCAGCTGGAGTACCCGACGGAGAGGAAGACGGGGACGTCGCGACGACGTGCCTCCTCGAACGCGTTTGGGCTCCAAACCCGCCAGTTGACGGGGTTCTCGGCGTGTTGACGCAGGTACGGTGAGGCCGCGTCGGCCAGCTCGTTTGCCACTGTGGACCACCCCCTTCCGGGGTCTGCGGTGGTGCGTTGGGGCGTGCCAGATCGATCGGTGTGGGAAATGGCCTTCCCACGGGCCTGTACCTGTGACCCTACCGGCCGGCGCCACACGTGGGGCACGGCAGTCTGCACGCGTCGCCGGCTTGTCCGTGACGGTCCGAGCGGCGGTGCAGCCTGCCGCCGGTGGCCGACGCCCGGTCATGTGACATGTTCACGGACATCGTGGATGTAGGATGCACATACACGGTCGGCAACGGCTGGTGAACACGTACCGGGTGTGGTCCAGTGCCCCCGTGGAGCCGATCAAGGTCTTGATCGCTGATGCTCAGCTGCTGTTCGCCGACGCGCTCGCGCTCGCGCTGGGATGGTCACCCGATCTCGCGCTGGTCGAGGAGCGGCCCCAGACGGCACTGGCGGTGATCCAGGTGGTCGCCGTTCACCGTCCGGAGGTCGCACTGGTGGACTTTTGGCTTCCTGACATGGAGGGCCCTGTTCTGGTGCGGGAGTTGCACGAGCGGGTACCGGACACCAAGGTCATCCACCTGGCGTGGTTCCATGGCCCTCAGCAGGCACAGGCGTCGTTGGACGCGGGGGCCACGGGCTTCTTGCCCAAGAGCATCACGGTGGAGCGGCTGGCAGAGGGCATCCGTCGTGCTCACGTCGGGGAGCACCCGGTGTTCGGTGAACAGCTCGATCGGCTCATGCAGACCATTGCGGCGCGAGCAGAGTTCGTGGCGCTGGTGGGTGAGCGGTTCGCCAGACTCACGCCCCGGGAGCTCGAAGTTCTCCAGTTGCTCGCCGGCGGCCTGACGATGGTCGATATCGCCGCCAAGCTCGACGTCAAGCAGAACACCGCCCGCACCCATGTGCAGAACTTGCTGCACAAGACCGGCGCTCGCTCACAGCTGGAGCTGGTCGTGCTGGCGCGCGATCAGGGGCTCGTGCCGTAGAGCTGCCCGTTCACGTCATGCCCGTTGCTCAGGTTCTCGGGCAGAGGACCGGCGGCGGTGAGGCAGGAGGCAACGGAGGAGTCCCCGACTCCCGCGGAGGCGTCCAGCAGGTCTGCGGGTCCTGATCCAGCTGGAAGATCTCGGCGGATCGCAAGGCCGCTCCGATTCCCCCGCCGGCCACGAGGACGCTGCCGTCGGCCAACGGCGTGGCGGAGTGTTGTCTGCGCGCCGCGCCCATGGGCGCGGTCTCCTGCCAGGTGCCGGTCCCCGGGTCGTGGATCTCGGCGGAGCCTGCGACGTCCGGGCTGCCCGAGTGCCCGCGTCCGCCGGTCACCAGGACTCGGTCGTCGGCCAGGGCCGCGGCGGAGGGGTGCCGCTCTCTCAACCTCTGGGAGCGGCTGCTCCACCATGCGGATCACGCCCGCAACGCCGGTGAGATTGTTCGCGGAGCGGGTCAGCTACTGACCTTGCCGGAGAAGCGCTGCCGAGCCGCTTGGCGGGAGACGCCTAGGGCCACACCGATCTCGTTCCAGGACCTTCCTCGCCCCCGCGCGGACTCGACGGCTTCGCGCAGGCGAGCCTCGTCTGCCCGCATCGCTTCAGACGCCGCTGCGATCTCTCGCAGGTCCTCCGTCCGCTCGACGCCGGCCGATTCCGGATCAAGCTTGTCAGCGAGTTCCTCGAAACGGCGCGCCGCGCGCTCGATGTCGCCGTCACTGTGTCGCATGCTCATCACCTCCTCAGCTGAGGAACTTGGAGAACTTCTGCCGCAGGTTCATGGCATGGATCACGACCGGGTCGTCCCCCTCAAGGTCGAGGACTCCGATCTCCAGCAACGCGCCATCGGTCGCGGGACCGATGAGCATGACCAGGTCGTCGTCCATCACCACTCGTCGTATCGCATTCCGGGCTGCGTGCCGCATGTCATCGTCGGCGATGCCGTGCTTGCGAGCCGGGTCGCCGATGCGCATCTAGACAAGATACCTTGTCTGATCGGTGACAACAATCCCTTGTCTGAGGATTGGCGGACCCCCGGAGGGCGGACCCACGGCGCTGCCGTACGCCGCGGCGGTGCGGGAGCCGCAAGCTCACCTCCTGCCGGCGTGGGCGGAGGTGTCCGCGCCGTCTGCCAGCGTAGAGCAGTTCGAGGAGCGGGAGCTGTCAGCAGACACACTGGCCGCTTGAGTTCTTCCTTGGTCGGCTTATCGGCAGTGATCGCCCGAATGGTCGACCGGTGTGCCAGCCCGACCTCGCGCGCCCGGCGACCCACTCGGCAGTCACCTCCAAGCGCGCCACCGTGGCAATGTCGTCACCCCGCGCCGCGAGTTCACGCACGACTACATCGCTGTTGTAGATTGCGATGACGGAGCGATCTCCACTGCCCTCCAACTCGTCGGTGGCCCATTCCGCCACATCTTGGACGCCGAACTCCAGCGCAGACGCGATCTCGTCCATGTTTCGCGTGCGCAGCGCTCGCCAAGCGTGGTCGAGACGATAGATTCGAGAGGAGAGGTACGAGATGACCACGCTGCTCGACTACGAGTCCCATGAGGTCGTAAGGCCCGTGCTCGACACGGCGCGTGCCGAGATGGCACGGTTGATCAACCAGGCCCGAGCCGAGTTGCTCGCCTCGGGAACGGCCGTCGACATCGAGCAACTAGCCCAGGGGCAGGCACGAACCGCCGACAGCGCGCGCCAGTGGCTCTCACGCCGGCGCCGGGAACGGCGCCTGGTCACCGTGCAGCACGACGGCCGAACGCTCGTACCGACCTTCCAACTCGACACCGACTTCGATGTGGAACCCGACGCCGCCGCGGTCGTGACGCGTCTGCTCGACCACGACATGGACCCCTGGTCGATCTGGGACTGGGCCGAGACGCCGAACACATGGCTGAACGGACGTACCCCATCTCGGGTTCTGCTCGACGGCAACCTGGATACTGTTGACCGGGCCATCCGGGGGTTGTTCCAGGATTGATCGACCCGCCCTGCGGTGCTGCAGCATGCCCGGTCGCTGACCCCACCGGAGAACGTCTGCGGCGGCTACGCAGCCACGTGCTCGCCGAGGGCACGCTGCTACGGCGAGGTCACAAAGCCGCCCACCCCGATCCCACGTCCCTCGTGCCAGGTCTGGGAGATACGCGCTTCGCACCGCTGTCGGACACCCACCCACGTCTACGTCGCCTCGCACTCGGTGGCGGCACTGCTGGAGTCGGCATTCCACGATGCCGCGCCACCCAAGCCGAGGATCCGCGCGGCGCAACTCACGCTGTGGATGGAGTCGGCCATCCAACTCACCAAAGATGTCCGCCTCATCGACCTTCGCGACGACCAGCTCGCCGGTCTGGGCATCGAGCGGGACCAGCTGGCGGCCACGTCCGCAGCCCACTACCGTTGTACGCGCCGCTGGGCCGCGCGGCTGCGGGGTAGGGCCATCGGGGGACACCACACCACGGGGCTCATCTGGAACTCGCGACAAGCTGAACTGCACGCGCGCGCTATGGCCGATCGGCCGGCTGTCCAGGAGTTGATGACGGCCGCGCCCTCTGACCGGAGTTCCGCAGTTAGTTCTCGTGTGTAGGCACGCATTGGGGGTCTGAGCAGGGGAAATGCCCTCCCGGTCGGAAGGGCGTGTAGTGCCTACGGCCTCAGCGGGGGGTGATCTGGCTGAAGCGGGGCGGGTCGGCGATGTCGAGGACCCGCAGGATGTGCTGTTGGCGGCCGGTCATCGTGGTGCGTTGCAGCACACGGCCGTTGCTGCCGACGAACTCGCCTTCGTGGAGCAGGTCGAGGTCGTGACGTAGGTTGCGCCAGGTGTCGTCGGTGGCGTCCTCGGCGAGGCGGATCAACAACAACGCCAGCCAGCACAGCAGTACGTGGGCGCGGATGCGGTCTTCCAGCCGGTGGTAGACGGGGCGCAGGTCCAGAGTGGATTTCATGTCCCGCCAGCCGCGTTCCACCTCGAGCAGCTGCTTGTAGCCCAACGCGACGTCCTCGGCGGTCAGCGTGGGGTCGGAGGTGCGCAGCAAGAACTTGCCGTCGAGTTTGGCCTCGGCGGCCACGGCGGCCCGGTCGACGCGCAGCAGCCCGGTTTTGGTGGTGCGCAGGAACCGTCGCAGCCCGGGTTTGAGCCCGGCGGCCAGCGTCGCGCGTTTGGTCGCGTCGAGACGGTCGGTGCCGTCGATCGCGTCGGACAGGGCGGCGACGAGCTGGTCGCGGACAACCTTGTCACGCTGGGCTTGGTCGGGGTTGCGGCAGATCACGAAGCGGTCACGCATGGTGCCGTCGTCGATGACGACTTCCTTGACCTGCAGGTTGCCCGCGACGGTGCGGTAGCGGCCCTGGCGTGCCAGCGCCGCGGCCGCCTCCTTGCTGTCGCCGCGCAGCTTCTCACCGATGATGTAGTGCCCGCCGGCGCGTTGCAGATAGCGACGATTCTTCGCAGACGCGAAGCCGCGGTCGGCGACCCACACCACGCGTGACAGCTTCCAGGCGCGCAGGTCGTCTTTGACCTGGCGGATCAACGCGGAGTCGCCGGTGTTGCCCGGCCACGTCCACACCCGGATCGGGATGCCGGTGCGTGTGACGGCCATGCCGATCACGATCTGGGGCAGATCGGGTCGGTGGTCCTTGGACTTGCCGTAGTCACGAAACGCGACACTGGCCTGGTCACCGTCGCCGTCGCAGGTGTCGGCGGTCTCGGTCTCCCAGTACGTCGAGGTGGTGTCGAAGAACAACAAGTCGACTTCGAGGTTGAGCAGGTCCGCTGTCGCCCAGTACACCCGCTCGGCGAGGTCGTCCTCGACCTCCAACAGCCAGTCCATCGCCCGGTAGCAGGCGTCGTCGGACACCTCGTCAAGGCCCGGCACGGCGGCTCGTTCGGCGACCCAGCGCGTCGCCGCCAGCTTCGACGACGGCTCCAACGCCCGGTTGGCGACCAACGCGAACAGCACCCGTTCGACGTCGCTGTCGAGCCTGCGGCCGGCCAACAGCCCGCGCAACGTCACATCGATCCCCAGGCGTCGCCATAACCCGTCCAGCGCCCACACCCCACCAAGCCGGCGGGACGCGACGAACTCCAAGCCCTGCTCGACGGCGGTCGAGCCCAGCTCCGCGTCGCCGCCCAGGTAGCGGTTCATCGACGTGATCAGCCGCTTGAGCGCGTCCCGGTCGAGCTGGTCCTCCCGACCGAAGCTGTGCAGCACCTTCGCTACGGCGTTGCCCGACTCGGGATGGCGCTCGTTGTGGGCCAGCTGCACGTAGCGCACGGTGCTGCCGTTCTTGTTCCGCCGGCTGATCGTCCGTAGATACATGCCTACGTTCTAGCAGGACTACCACTGCTAGATCAAGGAACCTCCACGTATAGGCCGCCGAGGCGTGTGCCTACGGATTTCCGGTGCTCCACAGCCTCACACAGTCCTGACCAGGCACAACACCCCACCCGTGCCTACAAGACCGTCATGAACTGCGGAACTCCGGTCTGAGGTGGCCGTCATATGGCAAGGCGCCACCGAGCAATCGCCGCTCGCCCCCGTCGGCGGCGGCCGCGGCCGTCTAGACCACGGGCCGGGACTCGACTTCGCCGTCGACCTCGGAGCAACGCTGGGGATCACGATTCTCTAGATCCCCAGGCGGCGCCACGACACCCGGCACCGATCTGCGTGGTCGTGTACACGGCCGTCTGCCACCTCGTGCACAGGCTCCACCCGTCCGTTGCTATGCGCGCTGCAGCGGGTCTGCAGCCGCGCACCCGGCAGCATTTCGCGGTGCGGGCGCGGGACGCCGACGGTAACCTGGGGCCGCGTCGGACAGCGTGTCGGTGGTCACGCCGGCGGCGGTGCCCGGGGCGGTTTCGGACCTGGCGGCGGTCGAGGTCGATGCGGGGCGGGTGCGGCTGGACTGGTCGGCGGCGGGTGAGGACGGCGACGCGGGCGCGATCGCGGACGAGCCGGCGGGTCTCCTCGGACGCCTGGGTCGTAGAGTTCGTCGACTCGCACGGGCTCCTCCTCACATCCATGAACCTGATCAACGTACCGGTGTAGCAAAACGGTTGTAGGAGCTGAGCGGTTCGGTGCGGATGGATGTCACACTGTCGGCCTATCTTTACCTGCCCAGGTGGCGTCGGACACCGACGGGCAGACTGGTGTTGCGGGAGGGCGCAGGGGGAGGAGGACATGACGAATCGACCAGGGCAACTGACGGTCACCGTGGGGGGCGAGCTGGCCGTCCACGGCCGTCCACGGCCGTCTCGCGCTGTCCGAGCTCGCCCGGATCGCCGGGGAGCGACAGGCGGAGATCGCCAGGGTCGCGCGGGTGCTGGGTGGCAGCGACGAGGTCCGGACCGTCACCGGCCTGGCCGCCGGATCGCCTGCACGACTCCCCGACGCTGTGACCGTGGCCCTCGAGGCACGGTCCTAGATGCCGTCCCACCACTGCGTGGCCTCAGTGGCGGAGCTGTTCGATGCCGTCGAGGATGAGCTCGAGACCTCGTTCGAACTGGCCCGTGTAGTCGTAGCCCGATGCCCCGAGCTCTTCGACCACTGCGATGAGATGCGGGAACCGGCTGGCTAGGGATGGGTCCGCTGTGGTGAGGTCTTGCCGTCTCGCCTCGGCCGCAGCAGCGATGTCGCTGGGCAACGTCTTCTCCTGAAGGGCGAAGCCGTAGCTGTAGCTGTCCATCAGGCTGTACGCGTCGATGGCCGTCCGGACTGGCAGACCAGCCTGCTCCCGCAGACACGCGATGCCGGCGTTGTGGTAGTGCAGGTTGGCGGGTCCGGGTGAGCTGGTCTCCATCAGTTCGACCGCCCACGGATGGCGCCGCAATGCCTCGCGCATCGAGGTCGCCCGCTGCCGCATCGTCGCCCTCCAGTCCACGCCGGTGGGAGCGTCGACCTCGCCGTAGACCATCTCGACCATCCCGTCGAGCAGGTCCTCCTTGTTGACCACATGCCGGTACAGGGCCATGGGGACCACCCCGAGCTGCGAGGCCAGGTTGCGCATGCTGACCGCGTCGATCCCCTGGTTGTCCGCCAGTTCGACGGCAGCCCGCAAAGCCCGCTCCCGGTTCAGCGGCGTTCGCTTCTCGGGGGACGGCGGCGGCACGGTCTCGCTCCCTTCGCTGACTCGCTTGACAGGTATACAGCGTACACGTATGGTGTCGACCATCGGGTGTACGCCGTACACAGCACCCATCTCCGCTTCATCGGCGTCCAGGTGGGCCATCCGCACCTCGACGCCGAGACGATCACCACGACCGAGATGGCGATCCGCGGCTCGCTCAAGGTCCTGATGGCTGGTCTGGCCCTCGTCGGCATCACCGGGATGTACCTGCGTCAGGTGAAGGAGACCGGGGTGCTCGGCTTCGTCGGATACCTCCTGTTCGCAGCTGGATACCTCCTTGTCCTGGGCACAGCGTTCGCCGGCGCCTTCGTGCTCCCGGCGATCGCCGACATCTACCCCGGTTTCGTCAACGACGCCATCGCCGTGGCCAACGGCGGTACTCCGGCCGGCGACATCGGCGTCTGGGCGACCGTCATCCAGCTGCAGTTCGTGGGCTACCTTGCTGGCGGGCTCCTCTTCGGCATCGCGCTGTACCGCGCACGGGTGCTGGTGCGCTGGGCAGCCGTGCTCCTGGCAGTCAACGGTGTCATCACCGTTGCGCTGTCGGTGATGCCCGACGCCTTCTCCCGCCTCCTGGCGTGGCCCAACGGCGTCGCCATGGTGGCGCTGGGCTACTCGCTGTGGCGCAGCACGCGCACCAGCGCCCCGGCGTCCGACGCGACCCCCTCGCCGCGGTTGACCGCAGCCGCTGTGGAGTGACCTTGAACACCGACGAGACCGTCGCCCACGGGACCCGAGCGGGACCTGGCCGCGGGGCCTCCAGGTTGCTCCGCGCGGGACGTGCCCGTCGCCCGAGGCTCAGGGGCGGTAGTGAAGGAACCAGCGGTCCCGATCGATGAGGTCACGAGCATGGGTGCGTGTCGAGATCCCGTTGAGACCGCCCGCCGTGTCAGGCCACAGCAACGCGACTTCCCGTGCGATGGCCCACGCCGCCTCGATGGTGCTCGGGGGTCGCCCGACGACCAACTGCAGCATCGTGCCCCAGTTCGCCGCGGGTTCGGCGCCATGTCGCAGATCCCAGCGGCGCAGCACCGCCGTCCGAAGATCCGTGTGAGGATGACCCCACTGAAAGCCACCCTCGAACGCCCCGGCAGCCCATGGCTCGGTCGTGGGCAGCAGCAGGATGGTGGCGTCGTCGGGGACAAACCACTCCAGGTACCGGCCATCTCCGGGCTTGGCCGAACCGGGGTTGTTCGCCAG
>JBBDQS010000147.1 GCA_040905805.1 Egibacteraceae bacterium
AGCGGTGCGCCACAGCTCCCGGCCCTGCTCACCGGTGGCCGCGAACACCACCGTGCCCGAGTTCCCGACGGCGGTCATGCCCGCCGGGTGCGACGACCCACCCAGGTTGATGTCGGCCACCAGCTCGGTGCCCGCCTCGGTGCCATCAGTCACCCACAGCTCCCGACCCGGCGCGTCGTCATGCTGGTCCTGTGGCGCAACCGAGCTGGGCGGCACATGCGGGTCATCCTCACCGGTGCCAGCAAAAGCGGAGAAGAACGCCACCTCGCCCACCGGCGAGAGCTCCAACGGGATCGACGACCCCTCCGGGTTCAAATCCACCACCAGGCCGGTGCCCTCCGGCGTGCCGTCGGAGTACCACAGCTCCCGGCCGTGCTCATCCTCGGCGTTGAACAACGCTTCCCCGTCACCGAAGGCGGTCACCTGCCGGGGGACCACGGCTGGCGTGAGCTCCTGGGTGCCCTCCTCGGTTCCGTCACTGACCCACAGACGATTGTTCGTGCCACTCCCGGCACTGAAGAACAGCACGCCGCCAGCCGGGGTCAGCTCGCTCAGCAACGTCATGCTCGTGGGATAGGGGTCCCTGACCAGCTCGGTGCCTGCTTCGGTGCCGTCGCTGCGCCACAAACCCCGCCCGACATAGGGCCCCGAGGCGCCGTGGTCGGGATGGTAGGGGTCGAGGAACGCCACATCGCCGACCGCGGCCATGTGCCGCGGGGTGGAGGTGAGCCCCGGGTAGATGTCGCGCACCAGCACGGTGCCCGCCGCCGTGCCGTCAGAGCGCCACAGCTCCCGGCCGTGGTCAGGGTGGTTGGCGGTGAAGAACAGGGTGTCGCCCGCAGCGGTCAACAGCTGCGGACGCGCGTCCCCGCCCGCCACGATGTCTTTGACCAGCTGCGTGCCCTCCGGCGTCCCGTCGGTGCGCCACAGCTCGCGGCCGTGGTCGGGATGGTAAGCGGTGAAGAACAACGTCTCGCCCACCACCGTCAGGTCGGCGGCCACCCCCGCCGCACCCGACAGCCCCGCCGCTGGGCCCGGCCGCTGCGAGGACCCCTCGGGGTGGACGTCGTCGACCAGGCCGACCTCCACACCAGGCGGGCGCGCGGCAGTGTCGCCAGGCCCGCCCGCCTCGGTGTCATCGGGGTGCAGGCGCAGCACAAACCCCTCGCCGTCGCCCTCGGAGACGGGGCTGTCCTGGAACGCGTTATAGGTCGGTGGGATCGGCGCGTCCTCGCCCCATGTGCCGCTACCAGACGGGCGGGCAATGCCGGCGACGCTGACCCTGCCGTCGGCGTCCACATCCACTCCAGTCCACCGCAGGTGCGTACCGCCCGCGCCGAGCGCGGTGCCGTACAGCAGGTCACCCTCGCCCCGGCCGGCCGGGTCGATGTGCAACAGCACACCGGCGCTCCCCGGCGAGCCATGCGCCTGGAACCCGAACCCATCGGTGACACCGCTAGTTGGCTGGAACGCGCCTTCGGTGAGGTGGGCGAAGTCCCCGGCGGCGGTGTAGCCGGCCACCCAGGCGGTGCCCTCGGGGGTGGCGGCGACCGCCGTGCCCCTGGTCGTCCAAACCCCGCCGAACATGGTCGCGTACACCATGTCGTCGGCGCCGTTGCCCGCTGGGTCCAGCTCCTGCAGGGTCCCCTCGGTGACGCTGACGTCATGGCCGTGGTTGGCGAAGAACCGGGAGTGCTCGGTCTGCATCGCCCCAAGCGTCACGGGGACCTCGAAGTTGGCGTCGCCGACACCCGGGCCGCCACGACGTCCGGCGAGGAAGATCGTGTCGTCGCGGGGGTTCCAGGCCATGTCTTCCGCAAAGATGCCGTAGGTCGCGTAAACGAACGGGTCCTCGCCCAAACCCTCCGCGGGCCAGTCCAGCTTGACCAGCCACGGGCCGACAGGCTCCTCGCGATAGGCCCCCGCGGTCGCCTCGAACGTGCCCCGGTTGCCCGTGGCGTACACAAAACCGTTGCCATCGACGATCACGGCGTCCACCCGCCCCGTGGTCAGGACGAGGCGGTCCAATGCCGCCTCGCCCGGCCCAGCGGTCGGGTCGATGCGGGTGATGCCGCCGCCGCGTTCCTCACCGACGTACACCATGCCCGCGGCGTCCACCGCCATCGTCCAGATGCGTTCGGCGTAGTAGGTCGAGTACACCAACTGCGAGCCGTCAGGGCTCAACAAGGTCACGAACCCGCCGCCGGGATCGGCCTGGTGCGCGTCGTCGGTCGTCGGGAAATCATCCGAGCTCGTCAGTCCGACCACATATACGACACCGTCATCATCGACGACAACCTCATAGCCATGATCGAACCCCGCCCCCCCCAGATAGGTCGCCCACTCCAACGCGACGGCCCCGTCCTCGCCCCCCCCGGGTACGAGTTTGGCCACGAACGCGGCGCTGCCGAGGCAGTTGCCGTCTTCGTCCTCCTCGGCGCAGGCTTCCTGGAACGCGCCCGAGGTGGCGGGAAAATCCGCCGAGTTGGTCACACCTGTGACGTAGACATCGCCGTTCCCGTCGGTGACGATGTCACTGATACCGTCATAGCCGCTGCCGCCGAGGAAGGTGGCGTAGTCCAAGGTCGGGTCGATCACCAGCGGATACGCCGGGTCGTAGTCGCCGACGGTGAACCCGACGTGGCCGTCGCGGTGGATGGTGAACGCTGCG
>JBBDQS010000148.1 GCA_040905805.1 Egibacteraceae bacterium
CGCAGCGTTCACCATCCACCGCGACGGCCACGTCGGGTTCACCGTCGGCGACTACAACCCGGCGTATCCGCTGGTGATCGACCCGACCGTGGACTACGCCACCTTCCTCGGCGGCAGCGGCCGCGACGAGATCCGTGGGATGGCCGTTGATGATGACGGGGCTGTGTATGTCACCGGCTCCACGAACTCGCTGGATTTCCCCACCACCCCGGGTGCGTTTCAGCAGGACTGGCCAGGCGACGACGACGCGGTCTTCACCAGTGCGTTCGTCACCAAGCTTCTCCCGGGGGCAGGCGAGGGCGGGGCGGTCGCGCTGGAGTGGTCCACGTTCCTGGGCGGTGGCAGTGCCACTACCGTGCACGGCGGCAGTTTCGATAGCGCGGGCGACGTTTTCGTCGATGACGACGGTGTAGTTCATATGGCCGGGATCACCGGGTCCAGTGATTTCCCGATCACCGAGGACGCCCACGACCAGGAGCCGCCCGACCGCCACGGCAAGGGTTTTGTGACCCTGCTCAGCCCTGACGGATCGCAGTTGATGCACTCGACCTACTACGCCGAACGCATCGAGACCATGGCCGTGGACGACGCCGGCATGATCTACGTCGGTGAGCAAAACGCCGGGGGGGTCGCGCGCATCGACCCGGCCGCGGGGCCGGGAGAGTCGGCGGTCGACCGGATCGCCATAGGCACGCGGTTCGTGTTTTCGGTGACCGTCGACGACCACGGCTTCGTGTACGCCATCGGCAACCGGGGCACGTTCGAGGCGACCGCGGGGGCCTATCAGGAAGAGCCCGTCGGTGGGTGGCTGGTCAAGCTGGATTGGGGTCTGGAGGGCACCGACCGGTTCGTGTACGCCAGCTACGGCATCGGCGGGCGGGACATCGCCTGGAACCCCAACCACGACACGGTGTTCATCGCCGGGAACTTCGGCGGCGCGCTCATCGGCGACCACGCCTTCGAGGCCCCCGCCACGCTGGGTGCGATGCAGACCGAACACTCGCGTTTCTTCGCCAACCACGGCCACGATGTCAGCATCCGGGAGGGGACCCTACGCGAGTTCGACCTGGCCGGCAACGGCGCCGACGACCAGGTGTACGCCACGCTGTTCGGCGGGTTCTGGACCGACGAGGGCGTGGCGGTGGCCGCCACCCCGGAGGGCACCGCCTGGGTCGCCGGGATAACACAGTCGGGTGAGTTCCCGCACGTCACCGAGGACGCGCTGCAGCCCGAGTCTGGGTTCCCTGGCAGGTTCGGCCACGGCTCGGCAGGCGCCGCCGGGGTGCTGTTGCACATCGACCCCGCCGGGCGAGGCGAGGGCGACCTGCTGTACGGCACCACCTTCACCGGCGCCTCCGAAAGTGGTGTGAAAAGCGCGCGTTGGGACGGCATCGATGTGAACGAGACCGGCACCGTGACCGTCGCGGGGCGCGGGTTCGGCCCGACGCACAACGCCTTCCAGGACACCCCACCCGCGCCCGAGGACAGA
This sequence comes from Egibacteraceae bacterium, assembly GCA_040905805.1. NCBI lineage: Bacteria > Bacillati > Actinomycetota > Nitriliruptoria > Egibacterales > Egibacteraceae > Egibacteraceae bacterium. The sequence continues at coordinate 1,490 of JBBDQS010000148.1, forward strand.
AACGGGTTCGTGCTGCAACTCCAGTTCGGTGACACCGAAAACGGCGACGCTCAGCCCGGCGACGCCCAGCCGCGCGTGGACGGGGCCGCCGTGAACCTGGTTGACGACATCAACCCCGACGGGTCCTCGCAGCGTCCCGGCCCGGCCGCCGACTGGAACGGCGCCGCGGCCCTGGCGGTCGATCTCACGCCGCTGGGTGACACGTTGTTCTTCTCCGCCTACGATCCCGACCACGGCCGTGAGTTGTGGCGCACCGACGGGACGCCGGAGGGCACCGGGCTGGTCACCGACCTCGTCCCGGGGGGCGACTCGCGTCCGCAGCTGCTCACCGCTGCGGGTGACACGCTGTTCTTCACCGCCGACCATCCCGACCACGGCCGGGAGCTGTGGCGATCCGATGGCACCGAGGCGGGCACCGTGCTGGTCACAGATGTCTTCCCGGGGTTGACGTCGTCGCCGGCAAACATGGCCGCGGTGGGCGACGTGGTGTTCTTCGACCCGTTGCATCCCGACCATGGCACAACCAGCTACGAGTTCGCTTACCGGGCGCTGTGGCGCAGTGACGGCACCGCGGCCGGCACCCACCTCGTCAAGGATCTCAACCCCGACCGTGGATCCCAACTGCGGGCGCTGACTCCCGTTGGCGATCGGCTGTTCTTCGCAGGCGAGCCCCAGACTGGCAATGCTGAGTTGTGGGTCAGTGACGGCACCGAAGGGGGCACCCGGTCCCTGACGTCGATAGTGCAACTGCGGCAGCTGACCGCGTTCGGTGAGGGCGTGTTGTTCAACGCCGAGGACGAGCGTGGCCGGGAGCTGTGGCATTCCGACGGCACCGAGGCGGGCACCGGCCTGGTGGTGGATTTGAACCCGGAGGGGTCGTCGATCCCGTTGGAGCTCTCGCCGGTGGGCGAGGTGGCGTTCTTCTCCGCTTTTGGTGGCACCGGTGAGGACGACCCGCATGTGCCGCCCAGCTCGGTTGCGCCACAGGACCAGCATGACGACGGCGCGGGTCGGGAGCTGTGGGTGACTGATGGCACCGAGGCGGGCACGTCGCTGGTGGCCGACATCAACCTGGGTGGGTCGTCGCACCCGGAGGGCATGACCGCGATCGGGGACACGGTGGTGTTCGCGGCCACCGGTGAGCAGGGCCGGGAGCTGTGGCGCACCGCT
>JBBDQS010000149.1 GCA_040905805.1 Egibacteraceae bacterium
ACTCCATCCTCGCTTCCAAGGTCAGGAGCCTCCAACGAACCCAGGGCGATTCAGAGGCGGTCAACTGGTCGTTGGGACACGCCGCGGTCTACGGCCGCTTCGCCGAACGCGACCTGGCCTTGATCCTGGCGCACCGAGCAGCCGGTGGCACCCAACCCACAGCCCGGGCCAGCGAGGACCACAGCCTGCAGGCCGGCACCAACGCCTGGAAGGAGTTCGGACGATGAACCAACCAACGATCACCGACGACGTCCACGCCGAGGGCTACGCCGCGGTGCACGTCGAAGAGCTCGACCACTGGGCGTGGCTGTTGGGCCGCATCGAGGACTGGTTGCTGCACGCCGGCGAGGACACCATCGCTGACTGGGCGGCGTTCGCCGGACCCTGCGGCGAGGACATCGACGAGGTCACCGACACGCTCGGGCGCGCCACGGTGCGCCTGCACGACCTCGCGAAAGGCCGGCCATGACCACCCCCACCCCGACACCACCACCCCTGGACGACGACCTCGAGGCGTTGCTGCGACGCATGCGCCTGCCCCACATCCGCCGCGCCGCGCCCGAGGTGCTGGCCACCGCCCGCGCGCAACGCTGGGAACCCGCCGAGGTCCTACGCGTCCTGCTCACCGAAGAGGTCGCCGGCCGCGACCGCTCCTCCACCGCCACCCGGCTGGCCGCCGCCGGATTCCCCACCGGCAAGACCTTCCACAGCTGGGACGGCGGCCTGTCATCGATCCCGCCGCCAACCCAGACCGCGCTGCGCACCCTGGAATGGGTCACCCGCCACGAGAACCTGGTCGTGCGCGGCCCGTCAGGCACCGGCAAAACCATGTTCCTCGAAGCGCTCGGCCACGACGCCGTGGCCGCCGGCCACAAAGTCGCCTGGTTCAGCCTGGAAGCCCTGGGGATCCTGGTCCGCCGCCACCGCGCCGACGACTCCGTCACCCGCGCCATCGCCCGCATCCTGCGCGCGGACCTCGTCGTGGTTGACGACATCGGGCTGCTGCCCGTTCCCACCGAAGCCGCCGAAGGGCCTCTACCGCCTCGTCGGCGCCGCCTACGAGAAACGCTCCGTGGCCATCAGCTCCAACCTCCACCCCAGCGGCTTCGACGACATCATGCCCAAGACCCTCGCCGGCGCCACCGTGGACCGGCTCCTCCACCACGCCCACCTGTGCCACACCACCGGCGACAGCGTCCGCCTCGCCCAAGCCACCAGCGGCCAGGGGGTGAAGCCCCTGACCTGACACCCCGGGGAGATCACACGGCCACCAGTGGGGAGAACTCATGGCCGCACCCGGGGAGATCTCATGACCGCCCATGGGGAGATCTCACTGCCCCTTGACACAGCGGTCCTGCTAGTCCCGCCGTGCCGTTCCCGGCACGCGTGCTCACAAGGGTTGTGCACGACCCACAAAATGGGGCGGCGAGTTCACGGTCCCCCACATCACGAGCATCTGGCACCATCGAGCGCATACAGGTCGTTGATGAGGGGACCCCTGCCGTTGAGCGCCACCGAGACCGTCCGCAACCACGCCGCGTTCGTCTGGTCGGTCGCCGACCTGCTGCGCGGGGACTACAAGCAGTCCGAGTACGGCCGGGTGATTCTCCCGCTCACGGTGCTGCGCCGCCTGGACTGCGTCCTTGCGCCCACCAAGAACGCGGTCCTCGAGCAGGCGGCCAAGTACGGTGATCGGCCTGAGCTGCTTAAAGCCGCCGCTGGCCCAGACTTCTACAACACCTCCCGGTACGACTTCGCCCGGCTCCTCGCCGCGCCCGACGACCTGGCGGACAACCTCCGCCACTACATCGCCAGCTTCTCCCCCGGCGCCCGCGACGTCATCGACAAGTTCGGGTTCGACACACAGCTCACCCGCCTCGACCGGTCCAACCTGCTCTACCTGGTCGTGTCGAAGTTCGCCGAGATCGACCTGCACCCCGACGCCGTGTCGAACCTTGAGATGGGCTACCTCTACGAGGAGCTGATCCGCCGGTTCTCCGAGCTGTCCAACGAGACTGCCGGGGAGCACTTCACCCCGCGTGAGGTGATCCGGCTCATGGTGAACCTGCTGTTCATCGAAGACGCCGACCTGCTCACCAAGCGCGGCATCTCCAAGACCATCCTCGACGCCGCATGCGGGACCGGGGGGATGCTGTCAGTCGCCGAGGACTACCTGCGCGAGCACAACGACTCTGGCCGGCTGCACGTGTACGGCCAGGAGCTCAACGCCGAGACCTACGCCATCTGCCGGTCCGACATGATGCTCAAGGGCCAGGACGCCGGCAACATCGTCTACGGCAACAGCTTCACCGAGGACGGCCACGCGGACCTGACCGTGGACTACTCGATCCAGAACCCGCCGTTCGGCGTCGAGTGGAAGAAGGTCGCCGACCCCATCCGCGACGAGCACGAGTCGAAGGGCTTCGCCGGACGGTTCGGTGCCGGGCTGCCCCGCATCAACGACGGCAGCTTCCTGTTCCTCCAACACGCCATTTCCAAGATGAAGCCCGCCGCCCAGGGCGGCTCACGGGTGGCGATCGTGTTCAACGGCTCCCCGCTGTTCACCGGCGGCGCGGGCTCCGGCGAGTCCGAGATCCGCCGCTGGATCATCGAGAACGACTGGCTCGAAGCCGTCGTCGCCCTGCCCGACCAGCT
>JBBDQS010000150.1 GCA_040905805.1 Egibacteraceae bacterium
GGGGGGGCCCCGGGGGGGGGGGGGGGGGGGCGCGCCGCGGTGGGGTCGCCGGCCCCGCGTGGGGCCGTGACCGTCCCGTGGGGGACTCGACGACGCTGGACTCGAACGCATGTTCCCATGATGCCACGCTCTGGAGACTGTTGTCAAGCATCTACACGCGCTGACTGTGGATTTCCGCTGCTTCGTGGGACAGCGAGGCACAGGCTCGACCAACCCTGGCCCGCCTGCGATAATCACGACCATCGCCATCGCCCTGACGTGGCGGACTCGCCGGACCCGCTCCGCAGTGGTGCACGGCGGGTCCGCCAGGGGCTCGCCGTACGCCGTGCCCAGCGCCCTGAGGGGGCCCCATGAGCTGGTCAACTAGACTGACCCGGGCCGGTCTCCTGGTGGGCGGGCTCTCCCTGGTCCTCGCCGCCTGGGCCGCGCAGTCGGCGACGACCGAGGCCGCCGCCGGCAAGACCGGCACGCACGCACCGCCGTGGGAGGCCGCCGCGACCGCGGCGGAAGCGCCAGCACCCGAACCCCCGCCAGCACCCCAACCCCCGCCAAACCCCCAACCCCCGCCAAAGCCCGAGCCCCCGCCGGCCCCGGAGCCGGCGTCGGTCGCCCCGCCGGCACGGGCGGACCAACCCGAGCGGGTTCCTCGACCGCCACCCCCTCACCCGGCACCTGCCGAGCCCGTGCGCATCACCGTGCCCCTCATCGGCGTGGACGCCACGCTCACGCCGGTGGGGCTGCACCCGGACCGCACTCTGGTCGTGCCCGACTCCGCGCCCTCGGCCGGGTGGTACACCGGCGGCCCGGCGAGACCGGTCCTGCGGTGCTCGTCGGACACAACTTCTGGCACGGGGTGCCGGGGGTCTTCGCCCGGCTGCACGAGCTCGTCGCGGGCGACGTCGTCGAGGTCCACCACGACGACGGATCCGTCGTGCGGTTCGCCGTCGAGCGACTCGAGCAGCACCGCAAGGACGCCTTCCCCAGCGAGCGCGTCTACGGCAACACCGCCCGCCCGGAGGTGCGGATCATCACCTGCGGGGGCCCATTCGACCGCAGCCAGGGACGCCACCTCGACAACATCATCGTGTTCGGGGTCCGCACGGGCTGACCGGCCCACGATTCCGCTAGACTGTGGCCGTTAGCCGCAGAGCGCACGCGGGGCGCCCTGCTCGACCCAGGACACACTCGGAGGCCGGTCATGACCCATCACGCTGTTCGGTTCGTCGCCCTGGCAGCCGTCGCCGGCCTGCTGGCCGCCTGTGGCGGCGGTGCCGTGAGCGCCAGCGAGATCGAGGACGAGGCCCGGACCCAGTTCGCGGAGCAGTTCCCGGTCGACTCCGTGGAGTGCGACGAGGACCTGCCGGCGGAGCTCAACGCCACGATCACGTGCGTCCTGACCTCCGAGGGCCAGTCCTTCGAGATGACGGTGACGACGTCCGAGGTCGAGGACGGCACGGTCAACTTCGACCTCGAGCTCACCGACGAGCTGTAGCACCTCGGTCGCCGTGCCAGCCGGACCGCTGCGCCGGGTCGGGCTGAGCGCGGCGTGAGCCGGGCACGGCGCCTGGGGGTGGCCGCCGCCCTCGTCGACGGGCAGCTGGTCCGCGGCGACGTGGCGACTGCGGACGGGCTGGTCCGGCAGGTCGGCCTGTCGGGCAGCGGCCGGGGGCTGGCCGTCCCCGGCTTCGTCGACCTGCAGGTCAACGGCTTCGCCGGGACGGACTTCCTCGCCGCCGACACCGCCGGCTACCACGCTGCCGGCGAGGCGCTGCTGGCCTGCGGGGTGACCGCCTTCCAGCCCACCTTCGTCTCCTCGCCGACCGAGACGTACGCGGCCGCGCTGCCCGCGGCGGCCGCCGCGCAGGCGTCGCTGCAGGCCCCGCGCCTGCTCGGGGTACACCTCGAAGGCCCCTTCCTCGCACCGGAGTTCGCCGGCGCCCACGATCCCGCCCACCTCGTCGAGCCCGATGTCGGGAGGGCGCAGCGGCTGTGCGAGCAGGGGCCGGTCACGGCCATGACCGTGGCCCCAGAGCGCCGCGGCGGCCTGGAGCTCGTCGAGCATCTCGTACGGCGCGGCGTGGTCGTGGCCCTCGGCCACTCGGCAGCCGACGCGGCCACGGCCCACGCGGCCTTCGACCGGGGGGCGCGGGCCATCACCCACATCCACAACGCCCAGCGGCGCTGGCAGGCGCGCGACCCGGGCCTGGCGGGGGTGGCGCTTGTCCGCCGCGACGTGGTCGTGCAGGCCGTCGTGGACGGCGTGCACCTGGCGCCCGAGACCGTCCTGGCCGCCGTCCGGCTCGCCCACCGGCGCTTCGCGCTGGTGACCGACGCGATCGAGGCGGCCGGCATGCCCGCCGGCCGCTACCGCCTCGGCGACCGCACGGTCGACGTCGCGGACGGCGCGGCCCGCCTGGCCGAGACCGCGCCGGCCGGCGGCACGCTGGCCGGCAGCGTGCTCACGATGGATGCGGCCGTACGCAACCTCGTCGACCTCGGCCTCCCGGTGGCCGATGCCGTCGACGCCGCCACCCGGGTGCCCGCCGGCCTGGCCGGACGGCCCGAGCTCGGCACGCTGCGTCCGGGCACCCCCGCCGACGTCGCCGTGCTCGACGACACGCTGCACGTGACCAGGACCCTGGTCGCCGGGATCGAACGCGCCGCGCCCTGAGCACAGCCGGCGGCGCACCGGTCACCAGCGAGCCCCCACGGGCCCCACCGGGCACCCACGGGCCCCCCAGCGGTAGCGTACGCGGGGACCGCAGCTGTCCGTCTCGACGCGGGTTCCCCCCGCCCTCTAGGAGCAGGACCCCCGTGCGTTTCCTCCACGACCGCGAACCGCCGCATGACCTCACCTTCGAGGACGTGTTCCTGGTGCCCGGGCGATCGGGGGTCGGGTCGCGCCTGCACGTGGACCTGGCCACCGCTGACGGCAGCGGCACCACCACGCCCGTGGTCGTGGCGAACATGACCGCCGTCGCCGGCCGGCGGATGGCCGAGACGGTCGCCCGCCGCGGCGGGCTGGCGGTCATCCCCCAGGACATCCCCCCGGAGATCGTCGCGGACGTGGCCGCGTGGGTGAAGTCGCGCCATCCCGTGTTCGAGACCCCGCTGACCATGGCCCCCACCGACACGGTCGGCGAGGCGCTGAACCTGCTGCCCAAACGCGCGCACGGCGCGGTCATCGTCGTCGAGGACGACCGGCCGCTCGGCGTCGTCACGCCCAACGACTGCACCGACGTGGACCGCTTCGCCCAGCTGCGCCAGGTGATGTCCGCCGAGCTCGTCACCCTGCCCGACACCACGGACCCCCAGGCGGCGTACGCCACGCTGCAGGAGGCCAGGCGCCGGCTCGCGCCTGTCGTGGACGTCGAGGGCCGGCTCGTCGGCCTGCTGACGCGCAAGGGCGCGGTGCGGTCCACGCTGTACCGGCCGGCCCAGGACGCGGCGGGGCGGTTGCGGCTCGCGGCGACCGTGGGCATCAGCGGCGACGTCGCCGGCCGGGCCAAGGCCCTGCTGAAGGCCGGCGTGGACGTGCTCGTCGTCGACACCGCCCACGGCCACCAGGAGCGCATGCTGGAGGCGCTGGCCACGGTGCAGGGGTTGGACCCGGGCGTGCCGGTCGTGGCCGGCAACGTCGTCACCGCCCAGGGCGTGCGCGACCTGGCGGACGCCGGCGCCGACATCGTCAAGGTGGGCGTCGGGCCGGGGGCGATGTGCACCACGCGGCTGCAGACCGGGGTGGGACGCCCCCAGCTGTCCGCGGTGCTGGAGTGCGCGACCGAGGCTCGCCGTCTCGGCCGGCACGTCTGGGCCGACGGCGGGGTGCGCCGGCCCCGCGACGTCGCCCTGGCCCTGGCCGCCGGCGCGAGCAACGTCATGATCGGGTCGTGGTTCGCCGGCACCTACGAGTCGCCGGCCGACATCGAGCACGACGCCGACGGGCGGCCCTACAAGGTCAGCTTCGGGATGGCCTCGGCGCGGGCGGTCCAGAAGCGCACCGCCGGCGACGACGCCTTCGACCGCGCCCGCAAGGCGCTCTTCGAGGAGGGCATCTCCTCGGGCCGCATGTACCTCGACGCCGACCGGCCCGGGGTGGAGGACCTGCTCGACGAGATCGTCGCGGGGCTGCGCAGCGCCTGCTCCTACGTCGGCGTGCCCGACCTCGCGAGCTTCCACGAGCAGGCGGTGCTCGGTGTCCAGAGCGCCGCGGGCTACCGCGAGGGGGAGCCGCTCCGCTCCAGCTGGTGACCGTCGAGGTACCGCCGGATATCCGCCACGGGCATGGGGCGGGCGAAGTAGAAGCCCTGGCCGAGGGCGCAGCCGAGCTCGACCAGGCGGCACCGCTGCTCGTCGGTCTCCACGCCCTCCGCCACGGTCATCAGGGCCAGGGCCTGGGAGAGGTTCACGATGGCTTCGACGAGCTTGGCGTCGGCGGCGTCCGACGCCAGCCCGTCGACGAAGGACTTGTCGATCTTCACGACGTCGATCGGGAAGCGCTGCAGGTAGCTCAGCGACGAGTAGCCCGTCCCGAAGTCGTCGAGGGCCACGCGCACGCCGACGCCCTTGAGCTCGGCCAGCCACTGACCGGCCAGCTCGGCCTGGTCGATGAAGACGCTCTCGGTGACCTCCAGGGTCAACCGCGACGCGCTGAAGTCGTGGGCCTGCAGCACCTGGCGCAGGTGGCCCACCAGCGTGTCGTCGTGCATCTGGCGTGCCGACACGTTCACGGTGAGGGCCAGGGGCGCGCCCGTGCCCGGCACGCGCCAGCTCCGCACATCCCGGCACGCGCGCTCGAGGACCCACCGGCCGATCTCCATGATGAGGCCGGTCTCCTCGGCCAGCGGGATGAACTCGTCGGGCGGGATCGGACCCCGGGTCGGATGCGTCCACCGCAGCAGCGCCTCGACGCCGACGGTCGCCCCGCCGTCGAGCTCGACGATGGGCTGGTACACCAGATGCAGCTGGTCGCGCTCGATGGCGCCCCGCAAGGTCGCCTCGAGCTCGATGCCGTCGAGCAGCACGGTGTGCATCTCCGGGCGGAACACCGACCACTGCCCCTTGCCGAGGGTCTTGGCGTGGTACATCGCCACGTCGGCGTTGAGCAGCAGCTCGTCGGCGTGGGCCTGGCCCCGGGTCACGACGACACCGATGCTGGCACCGACGGTGACCGGGTCGCCCCCGAGCACGAGGGGGTCGGTGAACGCCTCGAGCAGCCGTTGCGCCGTCTCCTCGGCGTGGGCCAGATCGGGGACGTCCTCGATGACGATGGCGAACTCGTCGCCGCCGAACCGCGCCACGGTGTCGGTGGTGCGCACGCAGTCCGCGAGCCGTGCGGCGACCGCCCGCAGCAGCTCGTCGCCCCGGGCGTGCCCGGAGCTGTCGTTGATGAGCTTGAAGTTGTCCAGGTCGATGAAGAACACCGCGGCGTGGGTGTCCTGGCGCCTGGCGCGCTCCAGCGCCTGCGTCAGCCGGTCGACGAAGAGGGAGCGGTTGGGCAGACCGGTGAGGGGGTCGTGGAGCGCCTGGTGCACCGCGTCGTCCAGGGCGCGGTTCATGACCTCCCGGGTGCGCAGGTCGGTGAGGGCGAGGCTCACGTGCGCGGCGAAGGCGTCGAGGATCTCCTCGTCGCGGGCGGTGAACACCCGGCCCGCGCGCGACGACGCGACCACCAGGCTGCCGACGACCATGCCGCTCTCGCGCACCGGCGTGGCCATGGTGGCCACGATGCCGCTGGCCACGAACTGGCCGATGGCGGCCGCGTCGCTGGCGTAGTCCGTCGAGATGATCAGCCGACCCTGGATGATGGCCTGGCCGCCGGTCCCCGCCTCGACCGACGTGCGCCGCACGGCCCGCCACTGCTCCGGCGAGAGGCCGTGGGAGGCCTCGAGCGTCACCACGTCGGCGTCGTCGGGGTCCACGAGCCGCAGGCCGACCATCTCGTCGCCGAGCAACGCCGCCACCCCTTCGGTGATCAGGTCGAGCACGTCCTGGCGGGGCGCCTGCATGAGGATGGCGTGCTGCACACCGGACAGCCGCTCCAGCAGCGTCTGGCGCTCACGGACACCGGCGAGCAGGCGCTGGTTCTCCACCGCCTGCAGCTCCTGCTGGAGGCGCAACGCCCGTTCGCTGTCCAGCGCACCGAGCGTCCGAAGGGTCAGCCCCAGCACCCGGGCCATGCCCCGCAGCATGGTGCTCTCCTCGGTGGTGATCGGCTCGTCGATGCGGACGAGCACGATGGAGGTCCCCAGATCCGAGCCGACCGGGACCGACACGCCAGGGCAGGCCCCGAGGCCGGGCAGCTCGAGCGTGGACCAGTCGTCATCCGGGGCAGCCAGCAGCGCGGCCACGGGCACACGTCCCGGCGGGAACCCGACCGCCGCCGCGACGCCCTCGGCGCTGCGGTAGGCGCACACCTCCGCGTCGAACGACTCGGCGATGCGCTCCACGCCGACCGCGATGGCGGCCTGCGGGGTCTCCGCCGAGGAGACAGCCGCGAGGAACTCGGCGAGATGGTAGGTCGACCAGGCCGGCATGGCTAGGCCAACGCCAGGACGACCAGCGTCTGGTTGTGGAAGCCGTTGCTGCCCCGGGTGCGGGCGATCTCACCGTAGGTGTAGAACCCCGCGACCGGGGCGCCGCCGGCGTGCTTGGCGACGCGCTCCACCTCCATGCTGATCCCCTCCTCGCCGAGCACCCCGCGACGCGCGATGCAGTCGAAGGCCAGCAGGCCGATGGGCGCGGCGCCCGCCAGCGCCGCCAGCGCGCTCGTGCACGCGCGGTCCGTCGCCGCCAGGACCGAGTCCTCGTCGCCCTCCATGATCCAGGCCAGTCCCCCGGTGGGGACCTCGGCGATGCAACCCAGCGACCGATCCGTGAAGTCCGCCTCGGCGATGAAGCGCACCTCGGCGCTGGTGCGGCGCCTGATGCCGAGGGGATGGGTGAGGGCGAAGCGCGTGAAGGCGCCGGGGTCGCGTGCGACCTCCGCGGGCGGGCTGAGCCGATCCAGGTAGACGTCGAGGGCCGGCTGCCCGTTCAGGGTGAAGATGCGGTTGCTGGCGCTGTCGGTCACCACGAACGGCTCCCCGACCGGCTGCCAGCCGTGCTGGACGCCGATGCCGATCGGCGCGTCGGAGGTGATCGACGCGCAGACGACCGCGTCCTGCAGGACCGCTGACCCGTGCATCTGGAAGGTGCGCTGCATCCGCAGGTCGTCACCGGCGCAGCCCCCCACGAGCGGCACCCGGGCGCCGACCGCGGCGTAGGCGCCCCGGACGACCTCCTGCTGGTCCCCACCGAGGCCGTCGGTCAGGATCATCAGGACCTCGTGGGCCCGGCCGACGTTCTCGCGGGCGCAGGCCGCGGCCTCGGCGCTGGCGTCACGCAGGCGATCCGAGGCCCCGGTCGCCCGCCCGGTGGTCACCGAGAAGCCCTCGCCCCCGATGGCGGTCACCACCACGCTCGACGCCCCGGGGCCGGCCGTGGCGATCTCCCCGGCGGTCGAGCAGCCGATGAGTGGCACGTCGCCGCCCGCAGCCGACCGGATGCCCTCCAGCAGGCGGGGCAGCTCGTAGGCCTGCGAGCTGAACACCACCAGCAGGCGCGGATCCGGCCCCTCCAGGGCGGCCCCGGCCGCCTCCCGCCCGGCCGCGAAGGCGTCGGTGCACCGCGCGTGGCCAGTGCCCATCCAGCGAGAGCCGACTGCACCCGTTGCCATGGATCCCCTCCGGGACTCACAGTGGCGGCCGGGGACCTGCGCCGACCAGCGCGCAACCCGACCGATGCCACCTCGTGCTTACCCTATCGACCCGACATCCCGATACTTGAGCGCCGATCTGCACGCGACCCTCACGCCCCGACCGGGCGCTAGGTTGGGGCATGGCGATCGGCGTCTCCTACTTCGGCAACCGCATCCTGCGCCACGTCGCGGCGGACATGGACGACCTGGCGGCCCGCGGCTTCACCGGCGTCCTGCACACGTTCAGCGAGAACGACTTCTTCTACTACCGTGCCCAGATCGCCGAGATCGTGCGGGTCTCCCACGACGCGGGCCTGACCGTCCAGCTCGCGCCGTGGGGGCTCGGCCACGCGTTCGGCGGCGAGGCGGAGAGCCTGGTCACCGCGCAGCGTCCCGAGATCGGGCAGGTGCTGAGCGACGGCCGCCGCATCGGCGCGGGCTGCCCGAGCAACCGCGACTTCCGGGCCTTCGTGCGCCGGTGGGGGTCTGCCGCGGTCGAGGCCGGCGCGGACAGCGTGTTCTGGGACGAGCCGCACTGGGCCGCCCCGGAGCGATTCGCGGTCGCGCCCGACCGGTGGGGGTGCCGCTGCGGGCACTGCCGCCGGGCCTTCGCCGAGCAGGTCGGGGGCGACATGCCCGACACGCTCACCGCCGAGGTCGCAGCGTTCCGTGCGGCGGTGCTGGTCGGGTTCGTCCGCGAGCTCGTCGCGGACGTGCACGCGCAGGGCGGGGCCAGCACCGTGTGCCTGCTACCGGTCACCGAGGCGCCGCGCGGGATGGGCGACTGGGAGCCGGTCGCGGCGCTGCCGGGCCTGGCCACCCTGGCCACCGACCCCTACTGGCAGGTGTTCGACCAGCCCGTCGAGCCGTTCGTGTCGGCCTTCGCCGACCGCGTGCGCCGGCTCGCCGACGCCCACGGGATCGGCGCGCAGATCTGGATCCAGGGGTTCGGGCTCGGCCCGCAGGACGCCGACGACATCCGCACCGCCGTGGCGTCCGCGCGGGCCGCCGGCGTCGAGGACCTGTGGACGTGGGGCTACGAGGCCTGCGGGCACATGCCAGCGCTCGGCACCCGCGAGCCGCAGCGGGTGTGGGCGGTGCTCTGCGAGGCGCTGGCGGGGGGACCGCGCGACCGGCCGGCCGGTGGCTAGCATCGGTGGGGGTTGCCTGGCTGAGCGCTGGCGACCCCGCCGACCAAGGGGTGCACCCGATGACCTGTGACGCGTGCGGCCGCGAGGTGCCGTCCGATGCGCGCTTCTGCCCCCACTGCGGCACGGCGGTCGCCGCACAGGCGGGGGCACCCGCGCCGGTGACCGACCCGGAGCCGCGTGGTGACACGGCCGACACGGCCGACACGACGGAGCCCACCGACACGACGGAGCCGACCCAGTCGCCTGACGCGGCTGAGCCGACCGAGGCGGATGCGGACCCAGATGCCGACCCGGCGGCGGAACCGGCCCCCGCCGAGGCCGGCGGGCGACCCAAGACCACCGTCGTCACCGTGCTGGGCAACCTCCTGGCCCTCGCGGCTGGCGGGACGCTCGGGGTCCTCGCGGGGATGGCGATCCGCCAGGTGATGTGAGCGGGTGCGGGACAGGTCAGGCTGTCAGGGTCGCGATCAGCCCCGTGCGGCGACCGTCAGTGGCTGCCTGCACGTCAGTGCGCGGCCGCATCGCCGTCGGCTAGCCTCGGGCCGTGCCCGCCCCGCCCGACCTCACCCCGCTGCAGGCCGCCGCCCGGGCGCTGCTTTGCCGCCACGGTGCCATGGACCTGGCGGCCCTCGCCGCCCGTCTGCTCGCCGAGGGGTTCGACCTGGGTGAGGACGCCGAGGCCTTCCTCGACGACGAGCTGCTGGAGTGCGCCGACCACGACGAGCTGCCCGACGGGCGCCAGGTGAGCCTGACCGCCACCCTCGAGGGCGCGGTGGCCACCAGTCGGCTCACCGACCAGGAGATCGCCACGGGGGTCGTGCAGGTCGAGCCGGAGCTGGGACTGCTGCTGGTGTCCGACGCCGAGGCGTTCCCCCTTCCTGACGGGCGCACCGCCGAGATCGCGCTCAGCGGTGCGCGCGATCCCGAGGCGGATCTCGGCGTGTGGCAGCTGTCGGGGCCGCCCGGGTGGCTTGACCACCTGCACGCCGGCGAGCCTGCCGCCTTCCGGCTGAGCGGCGGGGTGCTGCACGTCCAGGCAGCCGGCACGCTCGCCGATCCCGCCGCCGCGATCCAGGCGCTGGCCGAGGCGTTCGCCGAGCAGAGCACGGATGGTGACCCCATCGAGACCCGTCAGCTGCTGTTGGCCGTGCTCGTGGACCGCCCGCACGTGCTGGCCGAGCCGCTGCCGCCCCTGACCGACCTGCTCGACGCAGCGGAGCTCGAGACCTACGGCGACTGGGTGGGCGAGCCGGGGACCGCGTGGGGACACGCCGACGACGAGGCGGGACCCTACGGGTTGGACGCCGAGGGCCACGAGGCGCTGGGGCTCGCGCTAGCGGGCTTCCAGAAGACCCTGGAACAGGGGCCCGAGGAGCTCGCGGCCTTTCCCGAGGTCGTGGAAGCCCTCGCTGCCTGCCTGTCGGTGGACGGGGTGGCCGAGGCGTTCCTCGATGGGGTGCTCGCCGAGGCCGACGAGACGCGGGCAGCGGCCACCGCCGGCTGGGCTGGCCTGCTGGGCCAGGGAGCGCCGTCGTGGCCCGGCCCCCATCTGGTGCTCGCCGGGTGCGCCGAGCGTGCCGGCGATGTCGAATCGGGGCAGCGCGCGCTGGCCGCGGCGCTGCACGCCGACGCGGCGTCGCCCGCCGCCCTGCTCGACGCGGCCTGGTACGCCGAGGACCGCGGCGACGCCCCTGGGGCGCTGTCGCTGCTGCGCCGCGCCGGCGTGGAGGCCGACGACCCGCAGGTCGAGCGGCTCGAGCACTACGCCGCCCCGGGCCCGGCGGCAGCGGGCCGCAACGGGCCCTGCCCGTGCGGGTCGGGCCGCAAGTACAAGGTCTGCTGCGCCGCCCGCAACGGTCATACGCTGGACGCCCGGGTGCCGTGGCTGCTGGCCAAGGCTGCGCAGTACGTCCAGCGCCCGCCGTCCCGGCACCTGCTCGCCGTGGTCGCACTGGCCCGCGTCGGCGGCGACCCGGATGACCCCGCCTGGGTCGACGTCGCGTTCGGCGACCCGCTGGTCACCGAGCTCGCGCTGTTCGAGGAGGAGGCGCTGGAGGACTTCTGCGACGAGCGGGGACCGCTGCTGCCCGCCGACGAGCTGGCCCTGGCCCGCTCGTGGGTCGGGGTCCGCCCGAGCGTCTACGAGGTGACGGCGGTCACCGCGGGCGACGGGGCCCTGGCGCTGCGCGACCTGGCCACCGGCGAGCGCGTGCAGGTCACCGACCGCGCCGGCGCCGACGCGCTGGAGACCGGTACGCTGTTGTTCGCCCGCCTGCTGCCGGCCGGCGAGCAGTGCGTCATCGCCCCCGGCGTCCTGCAGATCCCCTTCACACTGCGCGACCTGCTGCTGGCCCTCCTCGACACGGACCCTGACGGGGTCGCCATCGCCGCCTGGCTCGCCGCCGTGGACGCACCACCCGAATTGCGCACCACCGACGGCGACCCCCTGGTGGACTGCGTCGCGTGGTTCCGGGTCGCCGACCCACAGGCCGCGGGGGCGGCACTCGACGAGACCCTCGAACCCCACGACGGGCACTGGGCCGACCTCGCCGAGGGGGACGACGGGCAGGTGCTGCGCGGCACCGCCGCGCTCGACGGCGACGTCCTGGAGGTCCGCACGCACGCCGAGTCGCGTCTGGAGGCGCTGGTCGCCACCATCACCGCGGCGGTGGGTGACCTGGAGCTCCTCGACGAGCAGCGGGTGCCGACGAGCGAGCGGTTCGCCGCCGGCGCCAGCGCCCCACCACCCGAGGTCGCTCCGGCTGGCGACGCGGGGATGGCCGAAGCCTTGGACACCTTCATGCAGCAGGCGGAGCAGCGCTGGGTCGACGAGTCGGTGCCCGCACTGGGCGGGGTGACCCCGCGCCAGGCCGCCGACGACCCGACCCGCCGCGGCGACCTCGAGCGCCTGCTCGACGAGTTCGAGGAGGCCGCCGCCACCACCCCGGTCGGGATGGGCACCTTCGACGTCGGCCGGCTGCGGCGCCTGCTCGGCCTGTCGTGACGCCTCCGCCCGGTACACCCCGCACGGCGCCGGGCGCTGCTCAGCTCCCGGGCGACTCGAATCGCTCGCGCCACTCGATGATTCGCAGACGGCGCCCCGACACGAGGTAGCGAGGCGAGCCCAGGGCGGCCGAGTGGGCGCGGGCCTGCGGCAACCCGAGCGCCCGGCGCATCGTGCTCGCGCGCTGCGCCGGGTCGGCCACGCCGAACCACCTGCCGAGGGCGGTGGCGGTCAGCCCGCCCGCCTGCGCGCGCAGACGCTCGTTGGCCCTGGCCACGAGCCAGACCACCGCCGCGGCGGCGGTGTCGGAACGGGCGCGGCGGCGGAAGACCTGCGGGTCGGCGGCGGCGACGTCGGCCAGCAGCCGCCGGCACGCGGTGCGGTACTCGCCGTCGAGCAGGGCCCCGCAGCAGGCGTCGATGTGCTCGGCGATCTCCGTCACCCGTTCGTGCACGTCGGGGGGCACGGCGCTGAGGTCGAGCTCCTCGTCGGGCAGCGGCTCCGCGTCGAGCGCGTCCAGCGCCTCGGCGCCGCCGACGGCCTCGCGCAGGATCGCGCGCATGGCCCGGTCGGCGTCGACGGTCTCGTCGTCGACGGAGTTGCCGTCGTCGAGCACGCCCATGGCCGCGAGCAGCGCCGCGGGGCCCTGCGGACGCGGGGAGCGGACGGCCTGCTGGTACTCGGGCTCCCAGCGGTCGACGGCCGCAAGGGTCTCGGCGGTCAGGGCCTCGCGTATGCCGCGCTCGGCGTGGCTGAAGCGGATGAAGCTGCGCAGCAGATCCGGCGCGCGGGCCAGGAAGCCGGCGTCGGCCATGACCTTGCGCGGCAACCAGTCGGACAGCAGGATCTCCACAGCGGTCGGGCTCCACCGCAGCGGGTCGCCGGGACCGTAGTCGCAACCGAACCACAGCAGCGAGGCGAACAGGTGGCGGTCCTCCGCGTCGTGGCCCCGCCCCTCGGACGAGTCGAAGAAGCGCGCGGTCAGGGCCGCCCGGTCCTCCTCGCTCCACTCGGGGCGGCGATAGCCGGTGCCACCCTCGGGCAGGTGGCCGAGCGCCCACTCGACGAGAGGACGCGCCGCCGGCCAGGTCTCCGTCTCGAAGGGCGGGTAGGTGACCGCCCCGACCTCGACCGCCTCGCCGATCCGGACACGGGCGTCGGCCAGGTCGAGCCCGCGCACGTGCGTGTCGGGGTCGCCGCCGGCGGCGTCGAGGAACTGGTCGATGAGCGCACCGACCGGCGCGGGTACCACGAAGGCGTCCTTGACGACCGTGCCGAGGTTGTGGTCGATGTACACCATCATGGTCAGCGGCGCGTCCGTGCCCGTGCGCATCTCCAGCGCGATGCTGTCGCCGTCGCCCAGGACGTGGCCCATCTCCATCGCGCGGGCGGGCGTGAGCGGACCCAGGTCGCTCAACCAGGGGGGCAGGGCGTCGTCCCGAAGGGCGAGCTCGCGGCGGATGCGGCGCACGAGGACCTCGTCGTCGAGCAGCTCAGCCAGCACGATCAGCAGCGCGGTCGTCTCCACGGCGCGGGCCTCGGTGAAGGTCTCCACCAGGTGGCGCAGGTCGGGGCCGCCGGCTCGCTGGTCATCCTGGGCGCGCGTGAACGGGTCCTGCAGTCCGGGGTCGAGGGCGGCGACCATGCTGCTGGCGTAGGCGAGCAGGTCCAGGGGGTGGGACACGGCGAGCATGCCACGGACGTCGAGGATCAACTCGGGTTCGCCCGAAGCCGCCGGTGCGGGGCGGCCGGCGCGCCCACCCGGGGGGTGGTGCGGACGTGGCTGCTTGCGCGTGTGCTTCTTCTTCGGCATCGGACCTCGCCTCCGGCACGCCGACTCGGGTCGTGCGCCGCGCCGTCACTCGCGCAGACGTTCCTCGCACGCCTCCTGCGTCTGGCTCGTGATCAGGGTGCCGTCGTCCAGCTGACCGAACCAACCGCCGTCACGCTCCGTGCACTCCCCCGCCACGCCGTCCGACGTGGCGTCGGGGGATTCCGCCTCTTCGTCGGCTCCACAGCCCCACAGGAGCAGGGCGGACAGGATGAGCGCGATTCCGCGGGACGTCATCAACACGATGGGACTCCTCACCTCGGCGCCCAACCCTATCCAATGCGGGACCCCGGGCCCAACGTGCGGCGCCGCCCCCCCACCGTCAGGTCACCAGCCGCGGCGCAGCTCGTCGAGGAAGTCGTCCCAGGGCAGGAACCCGTCCCCGTCGGGCTCGTCCGGTCCCGGCGGCGCCTCGGCCTCGCGCCGCCACTGCTCCTCCTGGCGCTGGCGCTCCAGGCGCCGGCGTTCGGTCTCGCAGGGTCCGCAGCGGTCCGCGCCCTGCGCCGCCTGCGTGCGGCTTGTGGCCAGGATCTCGGCTCCGCAGCCCTCGCAGCTGCCGAGGAGGGGGCCGGGAGCGGCGAGCTCACGGACCTGCCTGGCGGTGCCGATGGCCGCCTCGAGCGTCTTGACGGGCAGGGCGGGCACGTCCCAGTAGAGGACGCGGACGACGGCGCGCTGGCGCTCGTGGTCGCCCTCGGCGGCCAGGAGCGCGACGAGCGCCTCGCGCTGCAGGTCCTGCTGCGCGGTGGTGACCGCGGCGAGCGCCTCGTCGAGGCGGTCGGCGGCGGCTCGGACGTTGGTGAGTGCCTGTGCGGTGTCCATCGCCGCACCCTACGGCCGAGGACCACCGCGGCAAGGGCCCACCTTCCCGGCTGGGGATAAGCCCGAACGGCGCGATCGCTGACCTCGCCAAGGTGGAGGGCACTACTGGGCTGGGGAGCGACCGGACAGGTAGTCCGCCGCGACCGCAGGGCGTTGGCCAGACCGACGTCGTGCTCGTTGATCGCCCAGACGCCGACGTCCTCGATGAGCTGGAGCGCGACCGCGGTGCCCACCCAGCACAGCCACGCGGGCGACAGGTCGAATCGCCGGGCGTCGCCTGCCAGTCGCAGCGGGCCCCTGTAGATGCTGTCCCAGCGACGCTCGCCCGCGTACCAACCGGCGTGGAAAGGCCGCAGGCGGTCCAGCTGTCGCGGACCGACCGCGAGAAAGGCCGTGCCGCGGGGCGACAGCAGCCACTTGTACGCACCGGCGGCCACGACGTCGAACCGGCGCGCGTCCACGGGCAACCAGCCCACGGCCTGGGTGGCGTCCACGAACGTGACGGTGCCCTGGCGCGCCGCGGCAGCGCGGATGGCCTCGGCGTCGGCGACCCGCCCGTCCGACGACTGCACGAGCGAGAAGGCCACCACGTCGATGCCGCCCTCGTCGACCAGGTCGGCGAGGTGCTCCAGCGGCGCCGTGACCACCTCCATCCCCTCCGGTTCACGAACGAGGAACGGGAACAGCACCGAGGTGAACTCCCCCTCCGGGCACAGCACGCGGGCGCCGGCGGGCAGGGACGCGGCCAGCAGCCCCACGAAGCCCGACACCTGACTGCCCACAGCGACCGCCGACGCCGGCACGCTCACCAGGCGGGCGAACGCCTCCCGCGAGCGGTCGATCACGTCGTCGTACCGGTGCGCTGAGGCCTGACCGCGCCCCCACTCCTCGATGTCGGCCCGCATCGCCTCACCGACGGTGCTCGGCGGCAGCCCCACCGTGGCCGTGTCCAGGTAACCGCGTGCGTGGGGGAACAGCGCGTGGACCGCCGGCCCGACCGCTGCGCTCACCGGTTGGTCCGGTCACACCGCGCCGGTGCAGGTCCGGCGTCGGCGTCCGCGCACACCGCCGCACGCACGCCGGTGACGAGCGCGTCGAGCCGGCTGGCGTGCGAGCCGTGCCAGTACACCTGGGCCTCCCCGGCGCACTGCACGAACGCGCCGTCGCGGCAGGTGGGCGGCGCCAGGCGGTCCCACACGTCGTCCTCGGCCACGGCGTCCTCGATCATGACGGCGATGTCGATGCCACTTCCAGACCATGCAGCGCCGCTGGCCGTCGAGCCGAACAGGGGGCGCAACACGACCGGTTCGCCCGCGCGCACGGCCTGGGTCGCGACCCGGATGTGATCCATCGACCACTCCAGGTACCGGCCATCTCCGGGCTTGGCCGAACCGGGGTTGTTCGCCAG
>JBBDQS010000151.1:0-6881 GCA_040905805.1 Egibacteraceae bacterium
ACCCGGCACAGCGGAGAATCGCCTCCGCTGGCGCTCCGGCGATTCACGTCTCAGGCATTCTAGGACGCGGGCACGATCGGCACCGCGCGGCGGGGACCCACCGGCGGAAAGTGCCCGGGATGCAGGAGCGAGGCCAGCACGGGCGCCGCGGTCACGACCGCCGGGGTGAGCCGCGAGAAGAGCGGGGCCGAGTCGACCGCCCAGCAACGTCCGGTCCGCAGGGCCCGCAGCTCGGCCACCTCCGGCCGGGTCGCCAGCGCGGCGCCGTCCGCGGCCGCCTGCTCGATGCGGTACCCGCAGGGCAGGAAGACGATGGCGTCGGGGTCGGCGGCGCCGATCTCCTCCCAGGAGGACCGCCGCGAGGGCTGCCCCGCGCCGGACAGCAACGCGGTCCCACCGGCCACCTCCACCAGCTCGGGCACCCAGTGCCCCCCGAGCCACGGCGGATCGCCCCATTCCAGCGCGACGACCCGCGGCCGCTCCAGCCCGCGGACGCGGCGCCGGACAGAGGCGTGGGCGGACCGGATGGACTGCACCTGCCGCTCGGCGCGGTCACCGGCCTCCACGGCGGCGCCCACGGCGGCGAGGTCCGCCTCGAGGCCCGCCAGGGTCGTGCCCTGGAGCAGCACCAGGTGCGCACCGTCGGGCAGCGCGGCGGCCGCGTCCCCGGCGGGGACGGCGCAGACGTCGCAGACGTCCTGGCTGAGCACCACGTCGGGCTCCAGGGAGGCCAGCAGGTCCGTGTCGGTGCGGTACAGGGGCTCGCCTGCGGCGGCGGCGGCGCCGACCCGGCGGTCGACCTCGGCTGCGGCCATCCGGGCGCCCGCCAGCGGGGAGGAGGTCAGCACCGGCAGCCCCTGTGCAACGGGGTGGTCGCAGGCGTGCGACACGCCGACCAGCGCGGCACCCAGCCCCATCGCGGCGAGGATGTCCGTCCCCGAGGGGATGAGGCTGGCGACGCGTGGCAGGGTGGGCATGCCACCACGCTACGCCGTCGGCCGCCGCTGGTGCCGGCGGCGGCGCCGGGCTCTCGGTGACGCCCGAGCAGGACGAGAAGGTGGACGCCATGAACGCAGCCGTGGAGCGCTTCGCCGAGGTCGCCGCCGCACCGGCGGTGGATCTCGGTGTCGCGGCGCTCGCGATCGGTGCTGGCGCGGACCCGCTGATGGACTCCCAGGTGTGGCTGGAGGAGCTCGACCGCCTCGCCTCCGGCGTCGAGGGGGTCGACGGACTGGTGGATCGCCTGTTCGCCGAGCGCGGCTTCACCGGCAACGTGCGCGACTACAGCGACCCCGAGAACTCCTTCCTCCATCGGGTGCTCGCCCGCCGGGTCGGCATCCCGATCACCCTCGCGGTGGTGATGATCGAGGTCGGCCGGCGTGCCGGCGTCGGGCTCGACGGGGTCGGCATGCCCGGGCACTTCCTGGTGCGCGACCGGGCCGACGGCACGCTCCTCGACCCCTTCGACCACGGCCGGCCCCTGACCCTGGCGGCGGCCGAGGAGCGTTTCCGGTCCACCACGGGCGCCGGGCCCGAGGTGGTGTTCGGCCCCCCGCTGCTGCCCGTGGTCGGCGCGCACCAGATCCTCGACCGGATGCTCGCCAACCTGGCCGGCGCCTACCGCGCCCGCGGTGCCGTCCGTGACGTCGAGTGGGTGGTGCGCATGCGTTTGGTGCTGCCGTCGGCGGGTCCCGAGGTGGTGCGCTCATTGGGCGAGGCGCTGGCCGGCCAGGGCCGCTTCCAGCAGGGCGCCGAGGAGGTCGAGACGCGCGCCGAGGACGACCCCGAGCTGCTCGCGGCCGCGCGGGCGTTGCGCGCCCGCCTCAACTGAGGGCCGGCGAGCCGACGGCCGTGCCCGGTCCTACGGCGCGGGCGGCGGGGGCGCGGGCGGCGGGGGCGCAGGTGGCGGGGGCGGCACCGGGAACGGCTCGGGTGGCCTGCCCTCCAGCGCCGATTGCATGAAGTCACGCCAGACCGGGGCGGCGAACTGGCCGCCGGTCATCCCCGGGTAGGGCACGCGCCCATCGGGGTGGCCGACCCACACGGCCGTCGACAGCACGGGCGTCGTCCCGATGAACCAGGCGTCGGCGAAGATCTGGGAGGTGCCCGTCTTGCCGCCCACATCCCAGCCCGGCAACCGCGCGCGCGTGCCCGTGCCGCGGTTCACGACCGCGCGCATCGCGTCGATCATGCTCCCGGCGGTCTGGGGGCTGACCACCCGCGTGCGCTCCGCCGCGTGGCGGTAGACCTCGTTGCCGTTCGCATCGTCCACGCGCTCGATGACGTAGGGCGCGGCACGCTCCCCGCCGGTGGCGAACACCCCGATGGCCGAGGCCATCTCCAGGGGGGTGACCCCCCGGAACATCCCGCCGATGGCCATCGCCGGCCCCTGGTTCGGGAGGCTGCCGAAGGCCTCGTCGGTGTCGATGCCGAACTCCCCGGCCTTCTCCACCACGAAGCTGATGCCGGTGGTCAGCATGAGCTCGACGAACGCGGTGTTCACGCTGCGGACCAGGGCTTCGTGCAGCGTGAGCGTCCCGTAGCTGGAGTTGGCGAAGTTGCGCACCACGTAGGGCTCCTGGTGCGGGTCCCAGGCGAAGGCCCGCGGACCGCCCCCGCTGATCGTCGAGTGGATGGAGCGGCCCCGCTCCAGGGCGGTGGCGAGCACGAGCGTCTTGAACGCGCTGCCCGGCTGGCGTCGCCCCTGGGTCGCGAGGTCGTAGGCCTCCGCCTCGAAGTCGACCCCGCTGTGGGTCGCCACGATGCGCCCCGTGCGCGGGTCCACGGCGGCGATCGCCGCGGTGCGCTCGCTCGCGGCATTCGGGTAGTGGGCCTCCACCACGGCGTGCGCCGCGTCCTGCACGCGCGGGTCGATCGTCGTGTGGATCCGCAGGCCCCCGGTGAACAGTCGGTCGATGCGCTCGGGCCGGGTCTCCCCGAAGGCCGGGTTCTCGAAGAAGTCCCGCTTCACCGCCTCGACCACGAAGGGCTCCACGACGGGGCGCTCCCGGCGGGGCATGACCAGCAGCGGCACGTCCACGGCGAACTCGGCGCGCTCCCGGCTGATGTAGCCCTCCTCGCCCATGCCGCGCAGCACGGCGTCGCGTCGGGCCTCGACGGCGTCCGGGTTGTTGCGCGGGTCGAGTCGGCCCGGGGCCCGGATCATGGCCGCGAGCGTGGCGGCCTGCTCCAGCGAGAGCCGTTCCGGAGGGGCGTCGAACCACTCCTCCGCGGCCGCGGCCACGCCGTAGGCGCCACCGCCGAAGTACACCTGGTTGAGGTAGCGCTCCAGCAGCTCCTCCTTGGAGAAGCGCTCCTCCATGGCGAGCGCGTACGCGAGCTCCTCGGCCTTGCGCTCCAGGGTCCGCTCGGCGGACAGGAAGTTCATCTTGGCCAGCTGCTGGGTGATCGTGGACCCGCCCTGGGCGACGCCGCGGGCCTGGACGTTGGCGACGGCGGCCCGGCTGATCGCCTCGACGTCGTACCCGTCGTGGGAGAAGAAGCGGCGGTCCTCGGCGGCGAGCACCGCCTGCCAGACGTGGTCGGGCACGCTGTCGAAGGGCACCTCGCGCCGATCCTGCTCGTCGTGGAGGACCGCCAGCTCGCTGCCGTCGGCGGCGTACACGACGCTGCGTTGCGCCAGCCGCGGCAGGGTGGTGTCCTCCGGCACCGCGAACTCGACGTCGACGACCTCACCGTAGCCCTCGGCGGCCGGCACGAGCGCCGCCGCGACGACCACCACCCAGGTGACCGCGGCCGCGGTCACCGTCATGAACCCGGTGAAGGAGTGCACGAGCCGTCCGCTCGCCCGGCGGACGACCTCGGTCCCGCGGGTGAGCACCCACCCGGTGGCGTCCACCAGACGACGTCCGGCGGCGGGCGCCGCGCGGGACCACCACCCGACGTAGCCAGCCATGGCGCGCGGTGCCACCCGGCCGGCGCGCAGCAGTGCGTCTGCCACATGCCCGACCCACCATCCGGTCGCGTCGACACCGGCGCGGGACGCCCGACCCAAGCCCGGCCGCACGCGGTGGCGCACCACCGACGAGAGCCGGAGCATGCCCAGCACCACGGTGGCCGCCCACATCGAGACGAGCGTGCGATCGCGCCCCGGCTTACCGGACCAGGGGGAAGGACTCGGTTGGTTCGAGACGGCCACCCCCCTGTTCTACCGTGCTCGCAGGTCGCGCCCAACCGCGCGCGCAGCATTGTGCGAGGATTCCTCCCCATGGCGAAGAATATCTTGACCCCGCAGGCGGAGGATTTCCCCCGCTGGTACCAGGATATCGTGGCCAAGGCCGATCTCGCGGAGAGCGGTCCGGCGCGCGGTACGATGATCATCAAGCCGTGGGGCTACGCGATCTGGGAGCACATCCAGGCGGCGCTCGACGTCCGCATCAAAGCCACCGGCCACGACAACGCGTACTTCCCGCTGTTCATCCCCGAGGAGTTCCTGCGGCGCGAGGCCGAGCACGTGGAGGGCTTCAGCCCCGAGCTCGCCATCGTCACCCACGGCGGCGGCAAGGAGCTCGCCGAGCCGCTCGCGGTCCGCCCCACCTCGGAGACCACCATCGGCGACGCCATGAGCCGTTGGATCCAGGGCCACCGCGACCTGCCCATGAAGCTGAACCAGTGGGCCAACGTCGTGCGGTGGGAGCTGCGGCCCCGGCTGTTCCTGCGCACCACCGAGTTCCTCTGGCAGGAGGGCCACACCGCCCATGCCACCGGCGAGGAGGCGCAGGCGGAGACCCTGCAGATGCTCGGCATCTACGACGAGGTCATCCGCGGCGTGCTCGGGATCCCCGCGGTGCTCGGGCGCAAGACCCGCGCGGAGACGTTCCCGGGCGCGGTCGTCACCTACGCCCTCGAAGGGCTCATGCGGGACGGCAAGGCGCTGCAGATGGGCACAAGCCACAACCTGGGGCAGAACTTCGCCAGGGCCTTCGACATCGGGTTCTCCGACGAGCAGGGCCAGCGCCAGCTCGTGCACACCACCTCGTGGGGCGTGTCCACACGGGTCGTCGGCGGCCTGATCATGGCGCACGGCGACGACCGCGGGCTGCGCCTGCCGCCCGCGGTCGCCCCCGCCCAGGTGGTCGTGCTCGCCATCAAGGACGAGGTGGTGGACGAGTGCGCCCGCCTGGTCGACGCGTTGGTGGCCGCCGGGGTGCGCGCCCGCCTGGACGCGACCACCAGCCAGTCGTTCGGCCGGCGGGCCGTCGGCTGGGAGCTGAAGGGCGTGCCCGTGCGCCTGGAGGTCGGTCCCCGCGACCTCGCGGCGGGCGAGGTCACCCTGGTGCGCCGTGACGCCGAGGGCAAGCAGGCCATGGCGCTGGGGTCGGTCGCCGAGGCGGTGCCGCGCCTGCTCGACGAGATCCAGGCCTCGATGCTGGAGCAGGCGCTGGCCTTCCGCGAGGGCCACACCCGCGAGGCCGAGCGCCGCGAGGACATCGACGGCGCCGGCCTGTGGCGCATCCCGTGGGACACGTTGGGCACCGCCGGAGAGGCCCGCCTGGCCGCGGACGGCTACAGCGTGCGCTGCCTCGTGACCGCCGCTGGCGGCCTGCCGGCCCCGGACGACACGGACAGCCTCGTCGCCTACGTCGGGCGCGCCTACTGAGTAGACCTGCTCCACCAGTGCACCGCGCCTTTGCCGTCGGTCAGCGCTGGTGGCTACATGACCTGCGGGGTCGCCGTGGACGGGACCGCCGTCTGCTGGGGGGTGGACGACGCCCCCGACACCGGTCCCGGGATGGCCACGCCTCCCCCCGACGAGACGTTCGTGGAGGTGAACGCCGGCTGCGGCGAGCCACGTCCCGGCCAACCCGGCCATGACCGGGGGCATCGGCCCCGGCAGACCATTGGTCGGACATGGGGTCGGACGCGAGGCCGGCCCATCCGTGCGGCCCATCCGTGCGGGCCGTCCGTGGCGAAGGACGGGAGAAGCCCGGGAGGGCGCGGACTAGAATCGCTGGCGTCGCCGGCACGGTTGGAGGGCTTCGATGGCTGATCTCGGCTTGGTGGAGGCGTTCGTCGGGGGCGTGCGCTCCGGCAGCGTCCCCGGCCTGCAGGTGACCGGCGACGTGCTGTACGTGGCCGGGTGGTGGCACGCGGCGCTGCGGGTCAGCAACGACGCCTTCATCGTGCGCGCGGAGGCACCGCCGGAGCCGGTGCCGGTGTTCGACCTGCTGACCGTCTGCCTGGAACGGTCGGGCCTGCGGGTCGTCCAGGGCGGCGACAACCCCCTGATCAACGCGATCACCTACGTCGAGGCGGACGTCAGCGGGCTGGAGTGGGACCTCTGGGCGCCGACGGCGGAGCGGGGTGCGGAGGCCATCGCCACGCGTGTGGGCGCCGAGACGGTGGCGCCCGGTTCGTCGTCGGCGTTCGACCTGCAGGCGTGGGACACCCCCGGGGAGCCCCTGACGGAGAACCTGCCCGGTAACTACGGCGACATCAGCGCGCAGTTCGCCGAGGCGTTTCTCGACGGCATGCCCACTCCCGTGGTCGTGGCGGTGGGTCTGCCGTCTGACGTCGTGCGGGGCCTGGAGGTCCTGCTGACCGCGTGCCGCGTGGAGTCGAAGGAGTTGGGCGAGGCGCTGTCCGCCTGCGGGCTGCTGAAGCCCGATCTCGTCCTCGTCGACGCCAGCGAGGAACGCGGCCGCCACTTCATCCTTGAGCTGCGCGGGGAGGCGTGCGGGCGTTCGATCCCGGTCGTGGCCGTGACGAACGACCCGGTCCCGGCGGGTGCCAACATGACCCTTGCTGCCGAGACCAGCCCGATCGACTGGCACCAGCAGCTGGTCGAGCTACTGCCCTGACTCGTGCATCGCCTGAGCCTGCGAGGGCGATGCTCTGCTGCGCCGGGTGTGGGGGGGGGG
>JBBDQS010000151.1:6891-15796 GCA_040905805.1 Egibacteraceae bacterium
CGATGATCGGCGCCATCAGCGCGTCCAGGTCGGCACCCGACGTCCACCCGGCGCGGGCGCGGGCCAGGATCTCCTTGACGGGCAGGCCGGTGGCCGCCCCGGCGGCCACGGCGTCCTCGAACTCCGGCGCCACGTTGACCACGGCGCCGTCCAGGGTGCCGACCTTCAGCCGGATCGGCTGGCCGGCCACGGCGACGGTCACCCACCGGCGGTCCAACGCCCACTTGTCGACCAGCCATCCGCGCACGCCGAGCGTGGTGGTCTCGGTGAACAGCACGCCGCGCAGCGTGTCGCCCAGCCCGGGGTCGGACAGGCACGTGACCTCCACGCCCGGCCGCCCCTTCTTCATGATGACCGGACTGGCCCAGGCGTCGTGGGCGCCCGCCGCCCGCAGCGCGTCCAGGACGCCGGGGACCAGCTCTCCGGACAGGTCGTCCACAGCGGTGGCCAGCACGAGGGCCTGTGTGCGGCCCCCGTCGTGTGCCGTGTCCCCCGTCGTGTCCCCCACCACGACGCGCAGCAGGTTGGGGCGATCCAGCTCGCGGGCCCCCGCGCCGTAGCCCGCGACGTCGACGACCATCAGGGGCAGGTCGGTCCACTCGTCGGTCCACTCGGCGAGCAACGCGGCGCCGGTGGGGGTGCACAGCTCGACCGCTTCGCCGGTGGCGTAGGTCGGCGCCCCGGCCAGCAGGGCGAGCACCGCCGGCGCGGGCACCGGCAGCAGGCCGTGGTCGCTGCGCGTCATCCCGGTGCCCTGGGCGATGGGTGCGCAGGTCACCCGGCTGACCCCGAGGAGGTCCAGGCCAGCGCACACCCCGACGATGTCGATGATGGCGTCAAGGGCCCCGACCTCGTGGAAGTGCACGCGGTCGACATCCCGGCGATGGATGTGCGCCTCCGCCTCGGCGAGGCGGCGGAACGTCGCCATGGCCCGGGCCCGCACGGGCTCGGGCAGTCGGGCGCCGGTGAGCAGTTCGTGGACCTTGGCCCAGGTGCGCACGACGCCGTCCTCGCGGGCGGTGACGTGCACGCGGGTCCCGCCGAGGCCGGCCCGGGTGACCGTCTCCGCTGTGACGTCCCAGCCGTCGACATCCAGGCCCGCCAGGACCGCCACGATGCCCTCCAGCGCGACGCCCGCATCGACCAGGGCGCCGAGGAGCATGTCGCCGCTGGCCCCGGAGAACGGATCGACGTGCAGGACCCTCATGCGCGCCTCACGGGGTGCGCACCCGCAGGATCCGGCGGGCGAGCATGGCGCCCCCGAAGCCGTTGTCGATGTTGACCACGGCCACCCCGGGCGCGCAGGACGTCAGGGTGGACAGCAGCGCTGCCAGTCCGTCGAACGCCGCGCCGTAGCCGACGCTGGTCGGCACCGCCACGACCGGCGCCGCCACCATGCCCGCGACCACGGTCGGCAGGGTGGCCTCCATCCCGGCGACCACGACGACGACGTCGGCGGCGGCGAGCTCCTCGGCCACGGCGAGCACCCGGTCCAGGTGGGACACGCCCAGGTCGGCGAGCAGGGTGCACGTCACCCCGAACGCGCCCAGCACCCCGACCGCCTCGGCGGCCACTGGCAGGTCACCGGTGCCCCCGCTCGCGACCACCACGGTGCCCAGGGCCGGGTCGGGTGCGCTGCGCCGCACGACGAGCAGCCGGGAGACGGGGTCGTAGTCCGCGTCGGGCACCGCGGCGGCGTGGGCCGGCGAGCAGCGCGTGGCCATCACCGGCGTCGAACCGCCCGCGACCAGCTCGGCGACCAGCGCGGCGACCTGGTCGGGCGTCTTCGGCTCGGCGAACACGACCTCCGGCTCGCCGGTGCGGGCGGGGCGGCCGTGGTCCAGGCGGGCGAAGGGTTCCATCCTCGGGGGAGCCTACGGGCTATCATCGCGGTAGCGCACGGAGGCCTCTCAAGCGGTGAGCGGCGAGGCTCCGCGGACGGCCAGACGGACCAGACAGGCAGGTGCGAAGGAAGACGTGGAGCTGACGACAGAGGCAATCGGGACCCTGCTCCTGGGCGCGATCGCCGTCGGGGTGGTCGCGATCGTGCTGTCGGTGCTCGCCCTGGTCGGCCAGCGGCGTGTGCGTGCGGCCTACCGCATGTTCAGCCAGGGCAGCCGCGAGGACGTGCTCACGCTGCTCAAGCAGCACATCGACGAGGTTGGCGGTCTGCGCGGGGAGGTGGCGCGCCTGGGGCGGCGCAGCGACGAGCTGCGCGACCTGCTGCGGTCGTCGGTGTCGCGCGTCGGCACCGTGCGCTACGACGCCTTCGAGGACCTGGGCGGACGCCTGTCGTTCTCGTCGGCGCTGCTCGACGAGCACGGCGACGGGCTGGTCATCACCGCTATCAACGGACGCACGGACACGCGCACCTACGTCAAGCCGGTGACCGGCGGGAGCAGCAAGCACAACCTGTCGGGCGAGGAGACCGAGGCCATCGACCAGGCCCTGGCGATGGCTGGGCGCACCGGTGGCCCGTCCGGCGGGAGCGACGGCAGCGACGTCGTCCGCAGCCCCCGCGGGCGCAGCCAGCGGCCGGCAACCAGCCGGTGACCCGGGTCGCCTTCCTCGGGCCGGAGGGGACCTTCACCTCCGAGGCCGCCCGGCTGGCCGTTCCCGACGCCGTCCGCGAGCCGCTGCCCACCATCGACGACGTGATCGACGCGGTCCGCGCGGGCACGGTCGACGCCGGCGTCGTGCCGATCGAGAACTCGATCGAGGGGTCCGTGAACCTCACGCTGGACGCGCTGGCGTTCGGTCCGGCAGGCGCCGTGGTGCGCGGCGAGATCGAGATCCCCATCTCGATGAACCTGCTCGCTCCGTCGGGCACCGACCTCGCCGACATCAAGGTGGTGCGCAGCCAGCCCCACGCGCTGGCGCAGTGCCGCGGGTGGCTGGCCGACCACCTGGCGGGCGTGGCGGTGGAGGCGGCCACGTCGACCGCCGAGGCGGCCCGCGAGGCCGCGAACACCCGCGGTGTCGCCGCGCTCGGCACGCGCCTCGCCGCAGAGCGCTACGACCTCGCGGTGCTGGTGGCAAACATCCAGGACTATCCGGGCAACACCACGCGCTTCGTGATGCTCGGCCGTCGGTTGACCCTGCCCACGGGCGCGGACAAGACCTCCGTGGTGGTGTTCTTGGGCGAGGACCGTCCGGGTCTGCTCATGCGCGTGCTCGACGAGTTCGCGCTGCGCGGGATCAACCTCACCAAGATCGAGTCGCGTCCGACCAAGCAGGCGCTCGGCGAGTACTGCATGTTCATCGACTGCGCCGGCCACATCAGCGAGGCGCGCGTCGGCGAGGCGCTGCGCAGCGTCCACCGCCACGTCGCGGACCTGCGCATCCTGGGGTCCTACCCCCGCGCG
Organism: Egibacteraceae bacterium; assembly: GCA_040905805.1. NCBI lineage: Bacteria > Bacillati > Actinomycetota > Nitriliruptoria > Egibacterales > Egibacteraceae > Egibacteraceae bacterium. The sequence continues at coordinate 10,257 of JBBDQS010000151.1, forward strand.
GACGCCCTGGCGACCACGCCGGCGCCGGCTGACTCCGAGGCCGCCTACACGTCCGCGGCGCGGTGGTACGCCGGGCTGATGGAGGGCATGGAGCCGCCGGTCGGTTGACGCCCCATCCCCGCTCGATACGGTAGCCGGCATGCCCAGTGAGCTCGTGGCCGGCCGCCACGACGCCCGGATCCCACCTGCGGGGGGATCCACTCGCCGCACGAGCACGCCGCTCGTGGCGGTCGCGATGACGATCGCGCTGGTCCTCGGTGCCGGCTTGCTCCCCCACGCCGCCGCTGCTGACGACAGCGAGCTGCGCCAGCGCCGGGAGCAGCTCGACACCGAGCGCAGCCGCCTGTCCGAGGAGCTCGAGCGGGTCGAGGCCCGACGCGCCCGCATCTCGGCGGCGTTGGGCGAGGCGACCGCCGCCGTCGACCGGCTGACGGGTGAGCTCAACCGCCTGCAGGACGAGGCCCGGGGGATCGAGCGCGAGGTCGCGCAGCTGGAGCAGTCCGCGGCCACCAGCCGGGAGCACCTCGCCCGTCGCGTCAGCGCCCTGTACCGCGGGTCGGTGCCCAACGAGTTCCTCGGGTTGATGGCCGGCACCTCGATGGACGACCTGACCGCTCGCAGCCACTACCTGTCGGCGCTGACCCGCTCCGACCGCGCCGAGCTGGAGACCGCCGCCGCGGTGGGGCGCCGGCTGACCGCGCGGCGTGCGGACCTGCGCGAGGTCGTCGATCACCGGGAGTCCGTCGCGCAGGAGGCTCGCGTCGCCCAGGCGGAGCTCGACCGCCAGCTCGCGGGGGCGAGCGCCGAGCTCGAGGAGACGCGGTCGGGCATCGCCGTCCGTGACCAGGAGTCCCGGCAGGTCGCCGGCGAGCTCGAGTCCCGCCGCCGGGCGCGCGAGGCGGCGCAGCGGGAGGCCGCCGCGGAGCGCCGCGCCGCCGAGCGTGCGGCCCGACGCCGGCAGGCGCCGAGCCGCTCAGCCGCCAGCGCCAGCCCGTCGCCGCGGTCACCGGCGTCCTCGCCGGCCCGGCGGACGTCCCCGGCGTCACCGGCTGCCCCGGCTCCGGCTGCCCCGTCCCCGGCTGCCCCGTCCCCGGCTGCCCCGGCTCCGGCCCCGACCCCCGCGCCCGCGCCGGCCGGCCGTGGGGGCATGGCCTGTCCGCAGGCCCATCCCCGGTCGTTCACCGATACCTGGGGCGCTCCCCGCAGCGGTGGTCGCCGCCACCGGGGCACCGACATCTTCGGGGCCATGGGTGGCAACGTGTTCGCCATCACCGCCGGTACGATCGAGTGGACCCGGACGGGGTCCAGCGCCGGGCTGTGGCTGTCGCTGCGCGGCGACGACGGCGACCGCTACTGGTACATGCACCTCTCGGGGTTCGTCGCCGGCGCCGGGCAGCGGGTTGGTGCGGGGGAGCTGATCGCCTCCAACGGCAACACCGGCAACGCCCGCGGGACCAGTCCCCACATCCACTTCGAGCACCATCCGGGCGGGGGCGCCGCCGTCAACCCCTACCCGCTGCTGCGCCGGGTCTGCGGGTGAGGACGAGGCGTGCCTGACCCCGCCCCCGGGCGGCTAGCCTGACCGGCGTGCTCCCCATCCTGCTCCGGGCCGGCGCGACCGAACGCGGTCGCCTGGAAGCCGACGACGCGCTCGACCCCGCGCTGCGGACCCTGAGCGACCTCTACCTGGAGCTCGTCGCCGCGCTGCCGCTCGTCGCGCTCGCGCTCGTCCTCGGTGCCCTCGGGTTCTTGGTCGCGCGCTGGGTGGCCCGCGGGGCCGAGCGGGCGCTCGGGCGCACGCGCGCCGCCCCGATGGCGGTCAGCCTCGTCGGTCGCCTGGTCCGCCTGTCGCTGATCATCGCGGCGGTCCTGCTCTCGCTGGCCGTGGCGGGCGTGCCGATCGGCCCCGCGCTGGCCGGGCTGGGTGTGGCCGGTATCGCCGTGGCGCTGGCCCTGCAGAACATCCTGGAGAACTTCATCGCCGGGCTCATCCTCCTCGCCCGCAAGCCGTTTCGCGCAGGCGACCAGGTCGGGACCAACGACCTCGAGGGCACCGTCGAGGAGATCGACCTGCGGGTCACCCGGCTGCGCAGCTACGACGGCGAGATCCTCCTCATCCCCAACATCGAGGTCTTCAAGAGCCCGATCACCAACTTCACGCGCACCGGGGCGCGACGCCGGCACGTGCTCGTCGGCGTGGACTACCGCGACGACCACGATGACGCCCGGGAGGTGATCCGCGCGGCGGTGGCCGGCGTGGCCGGCGTGCACGGCGAGCCCGCCCCGGAGGTCTGGATCGCCGAGCTCGGCGACTCCAGCGTGGACTTCGAGCTCGTCTACTGGACCGAACCCGACAACATCTCCGGCCGCCGGGTGCAGGACCAGGTGCTCGCCGCCGTCAAGCGCGCGATCGCGGACGCCGGCATGACGATCCCGTGGCCGATCCGCACGCTGGTGATGGACTCGCGAGTGGAGATCACCAGGTCGGGAGAGCGCCTATGACCCGATCCGGTGGCGACGCCCCGCCCGGCACCCAGCGGTGGGTGGTGTGGGCGTCCCATCGCACGCTGCTCGGTGTCGTCGGGGCCCTGTCCCTGCTGGCCCTGGTCGGGATCGCCGTGCTGTGGCCGCCCGATGACGTCGCCGTCGAGGAGGACGTGGAGCAGGGGCAGACCACCGAGCTCGTCGATGCGGTCCTGCTTGACGTGACCGAGGTGCCCGACCCGTTCGAGGACACGTTCGGGCTCCTGCCCGAGGCCGTCAACGTGGAGATCACCGCCCGACTGGAGGAGACCGGCGAGACGGTGACCTTCGAGATGATCGACGAGACCGGCCAGCTGTTCGCAGCCGGGCAGCGGGTGCGCCTGGCCGCCATCGAGACGCCGGGCCAGCCGGTCACCTACGCGGTGGCCGACTTCCGGCGCGAGCGCCAGCTGGCGGTGCTCGCCGCGTTGTTCCTCCTCGCGGTCGTGGCCTTCAGCCGCTGGCAGGGGGTGCGCGCCCTCATCGGGCTCGTGCTGACCTTCGTGCTGATCATCGGCTTCATCGTCCCGGCCATCCTCGCCGGGCGGTCGCCGGTGGCCGTGGCGCTGGTCGGGGCGCTGGCGATCATGATCGTGACGCTCTACCTCGCGCACGGGTACTCCCGGAAGACCACCGCCGCGGTCGTCGGGACCGCCGTGGCGCTCGCGTTGACCGGTCTGCTGGCGGTCGTGTTCGTGGAGGCGGCTGCGATCACCGGGTTCACCAGCGAGGACGCCCGCCTCGCGAACCTGACCGTCGGCGGGCTGAGCCTGCAGGGCCTGCTGCTGGCGGGGATCATCATCGGCGGTCTCGGCGTGCTCGACGACGTGACCATGTCGCAGTCCTCGACCGTCTTCGAGCTGCACCGCGCCGACCCACGGGCGGGGTTCGCCGCGCTCACCCGGGGAGCACTGAACGTCGGCCGGGACCACATCGCGGCGACCGTCAACACGCTGTTCCTGGCCTATGCCGGCGCGGCGCTGCCGCTGCTGATCCTGTTCGCGACGGGCGTCGACGGCTTCTTCGACATCCTGACCTCCGAGATCGTCGCGGTCGAGATCGTGCGCACCCTGGTCGGCTCCCTCGGCCTGATCGCGGCCGTGCCGATCACCACGGCCCTCGCGGCGGCGCTGGTCGTTGCCGAGCCGCGGGCCGCCGGCGCCGAACCCCGCGCACCCGGCCACACCCACGGCCAGCCCACCCAGTCCGCCCGGTCCTCCCAGCGCGCGCAGCCGGACCCGTCCGCCGAGCCCGCCGCACCGCCGCCCGACTGACCATATGGCCATGTTCGAATGGGCGACGGGGGCCCAGGCGCCCTACCCTGTCACGATGCCCCTGATGAGACGCTTCTCGTCGTGGGTGCTCGTGGGCGTCCTCGTCCTGAGCCTCGCGCCGGCGAGCCTGGCCGCCACCCCGGAACCGCCGAGCTTCTCGGCGTGGTCCGCCGACGGGTCGTCGGACTACCGCCAGGTGGTCGACATCACCTTCCCCACGGCGCAGGGCGCGACCTACCGTGACGACTACGCCGGGGCACGCGGGGGCGGCACCCGGACCCACCGGGCGACCGACATCTTCGGGACGATGGGCGAGCACGTCTACGCCGCCCAGGGCGGGCAGATCGTGTGGATGCCGGGTCAGGACCCGGCGGCCAAGCACGCCACCGCCGGCTACGGCATGCAGATCCGCGGCACGGACGGGCGCATGTACGCCTACTACCACCTCGGGCCCAACAGCGGTGGACCGTCGACCGCCCTCGCCCCGGGGCTGCGGAAGGGCGACACGGTCGCCCGGGGGCAGCACCTCGGGTACCTGGGCGACTCCGGGAACGCCGCCGGCGGGTCGCCGCACCTGCACTTCGAGATCCACGACGACCGGGTCACCGACCCCTACGGCTCGAACCGGATCAACCCGTACGCGTCGCTGGTGGACGCCGAGGCGCGCGGCGACTACCCCGTCGCCGCCGGAGCGCGGGACGACCCCGCGGCGCCGGGCCCCGGCGCCGGGCCGGAGGCGGACCCCTTGCTGGTCGACCGGGTGTCGGGGCCCCACCGGGTGGCCACCGCGGTGGCGCTGTCCGAGGCCGGCTTCGAGGAGGCCGACCACGTGGTGGTGGCGGCCGCCGGCTCGTTCGCGGACTCGGTCGCCGCGGGCCCCCTCGCGGCGCAGTACGGCGGGCCGGTCCTCACCACCATGGCGTCCAGCCTCGAGCAGGAGGTCGTGGACGAGATCGAGCGGCTCGGCGCGACCCGGGCCACCGTGATCGGCGGCGAGGCGGCCGTGGGCGTGCAGCCCGAACGCGACCTCGTCGAGCGGGCCGGTCTGGCGCCGAGCCGCGTCGACCCCCTCAAAGGCGCCGACCGGTACGAGACGGCGGTGGCGATCGCCGAGGTGGTGTGGAGCGCTGCTGGCGGCGCCAGGGCAGCGGGGGTGGCGCTGGGCATGCACGAGCAGGAGGATCGCGCCTGGCCGGACGCGCTGGTCGCCGGCTACCACGGGGCCGTCACGGGGGCGCCGGTCCTGCTGGTCGACCCGGACGCGGTGCCGCCCGCCACGGCGGCGGCGCTCGACGAGGTCGAGGAGGCCACCGTGATCGGGGGCACCGCGGTGGTGCCCGACGCCGTGTTCGAGACCATCGAGACGCACGCGACCGCGGTCCGGCGCCTGGCCGGACCCGACCGCTACATGACCGCCGCCGCGGTCGTCACCGACCTGCTCGACGGCCGCGTCTCGGTGGGTCGGGTCTGGGCGGCGACCGGCCGCACGTTCGCCGACGCGCTCGCGGCCGCGCCGGTGGTCGCGGCCAAGGGCGAGGTGCTGCTCCTGCTCGACGGGGCCGACGAGGGCCGCGACGAGCGCCTGGCGGACTGGCTGGCCGAGCACGCCGACATCATCGAGTCGGGCCGGGTGATCGGCGGGACGGCCGCCGTCAGCGAGGACGCCAGAGGCCGCCTCGCCGAGCACATCTCCTGACCCGTGGACATGCTCTGCTGTGCCGGTGGGGGCGGTCGCGCAGCGAC
>JBBDQS010000152.1 GCA_040905805.1 Egibacteraceae bacterium
GGGGGGCGCGAAGCGACCGCCATGGGATGCTGAGTGGGCATCGCCGCGCCCGTGCGCCGGACGTGAACGGGCGTTCGGGAATCCCGTGGGTGTCATCTGTTCCACAGGTCTGTCCACAGCTGTGGATAGTCCGGCCCGCGCGGCCACGGGACGCGCCGGGCGTCAGCTGAGCAGGTCGCCGGCCACCTCGCGGTGGCTGGTCATCCGCTCGCCGCAGTGGCGCGGTGCCGACTCGGTCCCCCGCACCAGCAGCAGCACCTCGGCGCCGCAGCCGCCGCAGGCGTACACGATGCGCTCCGAGCGGGTGTCGACGGGCTTCGGCGGGCCGTCCGGGATGTGGTCGGCCCCGTGGCGCAGCGACGCGAACGACGCGATGCCCACCCGCCAGATGGTGAGGCCGAGCAGGGGGGCGAACACGGCGACCGGCCGCACGACCCCGAACACCACCAGCCCCAGCCCGACCAGCACAGCGGGCCAGAACAACCGCTTCGACAGGGCAACCACCCCCCCAGGATAGCCCCACGACAGCCGACGGGACCGTCCGCGGCCCCGATCCCGACAAGCTCGCACCCGCCGAGCATTGCGACCGGTGCGTTCAGGATCAGGACCATCAGAAGGCCCCGATCCTGCACAGCCCCGTGCGAGGTGGGGGCGAGTCGGCCCGCCGGAGGACCGTGGAGGGTGGGCGGGTCAGCGCGGGGAGGCGGGCCGACATGCCACCAAGCCGAGTGGCTCGGTCAGCCGAGGCGCTCGACGATGGTGGCGTTGGCCTGGCCGCCCCCCTCGCACATCGCCTGCAGCCCGTAGCGCCCACCGGTCTGCTCCAGGGCGTGCAGCATCGTGGTGAACAGGCGCGCCCCAGACCCGCCGAGGGGGTGGCCGAGGGCGATGGCCCCGCCCCGCGGGTTGACCCGGTCGGGGTCGGCGCCGGTCTCGCGCAGCCAGGCCGCGACGACGGTGGCGAAGGCCTCGTTGATCTCGAAGTGGTCGATGTCGTCCACCGTGAGCCCGGCCTTCTCCAGGGCACTGGCCGTGGCCGGGATCGGCCCGGTGAGCATCAGGACGGGGTCGGTGGCGGCCAGCGCGAAGCTGTGCACCCGCCACCGGGGGGTCAGCCCGAGCTCGGCGGCCGCCTCCCGGCTCATCACCAGCAGGGCCGCCGCCCCGTCGGAGATCTGGCTGGCGTTGCCCGCGGTGACCACCCACGACAGCTCGGGGTGGGCCGCGGCGAGGTCGTCGGTGCGAAAGGCGGGTCGCAGGCCGGCCAGCGCTTCGGGCGTGGAGTCCGCTCGGATGCCCTCGTCGTCGGCGAACTCGGCGACGCTGCCGTCGGGTCGGGTGACCTTGACCGGCAGGATCTCCTGGCGGAAGCCCCCGTCGGCCGCCGTGGCTGCCGCACGACGGTGCGACGTCAGCGCGAGCCGGTCGGCCTCGTCGCGGGTGACCCCCCAGCGGGCGGCGATCATCTCCGCGGAGATGCCCTGGGGGACGAGCCCACCCGCGTACCGGGCGGCCATCCGCTCCCCGAACGGGTTCTGGCCGATGGTGTTGGACAGCATCGGCACCCTGGTCATGGACTCGACCCCACAGGCGATCGCGACGTCGTAGGCGCCCGCGAGCACCCCCTGGGCGGCGAAGTGCACGGCCTGTTGGCTCGACCCGCACTGGCGGTCCACCGTGGTGGCCGGCACCGACTCCGGCAACCCCGCGCCGAGCCAGGCGTTGCGGGTGACGTTCAGCGCCTGCTCGCCGACCTGGTCGACGCACCCGCCGATGACGTCGTCGACGCGCCCGGGGTCGATGCCGGCGCGCTCGACGAGGCCGGTGAGGACGTGGCCCAGCAGGTCCGCGGGGTGCCAGCCGGCCAGCGCCCCCGCACGTTTGCCGACCGCGGAGCGGACGGCTTCGACGATCACGGCTTCACGCATCGCGGGGCTCCTCGCAGACGGCGCCGGCGGTCGGCGCGCCGACTGCCCAGCGTACGGCCGACCACCGGTGTCGGCCCGACCAATCCGCGGCCGGCCCGAGCCCGAATCACGCACCGAGAACTGATAACCGAGGGGTCCGGGAGGAATTCACCATGATGAACAAGTCCATCGCCCGCAAGGGCGCACTGCTGTTCGGCGTCGTCTACGTCATCGTCGGCCTGGCCGGCTTCGCGGTCACCGGCTTCGACGACTGGCTGGTCAACACCAACGAGGTCCTGATCATCTTCGAGGTCAACGCCTTCCACAACGTCGTCCACCTCGCCCTCGGCGCGCTGTTCCTGGCCGCCTACGCCGTGCCCGACGAGAGCGTCGCGCAGGGGATCAACGCGGGCATCGGGTTCTTCCTCATCCTGGCGGCGGTCATCGGTTTCGCCGGCACCGGCGCCCTGCAGCTCATCTCCATCAACAGCGCGGTGGCCGCGGACAACTTCCTGCACCTGTTCGGTGGGATCGCCGCGGTGATCCTGGGCTTCCAGCGCCTGACCACGGCGACGACCGCCCCGGCCTAGCAACACCCGCAGTCCCGCAGTCCCGCAGTCCCCGTCGGGGGGGGGGGGGG
>JBBDQS010000153.1 GCA_040905805.1 Egibacteraceae bacterium
CACCGCCACCGGCGTCAACCGGTCGGTGTTGGTGTCGTCACCCAACTGCCCGGACAAGTTGTCGCCCCAGCAGGCGACGGTGTCGCCCTCCCGCAGCGCACAGGTATGCCCCCCACCGGCGATAAGGGCGACGACGTCGTCCAGGCCGTGCACCGCCACCGGGATCAACCGGTCGGTGGTGGTGTCGTCACCCAACTGCCCGAACTCGTTCCAGCCCCAGCAGGCGACGGTGTCGCCCCCCCGCAGGGCACACGTGTGTCCCCCGCCCGCGGTGAGGCCGACAGCGTCGTCCAAGCCTTGCACCGCCACCGGCGTCAACCGGTCGGTGGTGGTGTCGTCACCCAACTGCCCGGACGCGTTGCGACCCCAGCAGGCGACGGTGCCGCCCTGCCGCAGCGCACACGTGTGGGCTGAGCCGGCGGTGAGGGCGAGGGCGTCGTTCAGGCCGTGCACCGCCACCGGCGTCAACCGGTCGGTGTTGGTGTCGTCACCCAACTGCCCGGACGCGTTGCGACCCCAGCAGGCGACGGTGCCGCCCTGCCGCAGCGCACACGTGTGGGCTGAGCCGGCGGTGAGGGCGAGGGCGTCGTTCAGGCCGTGCACCGCCACCGGCGTCAACCGGTCGGTGTTGGTGTCGTCACCCAACTGCCCGGTCACGTTCCAGCCCCAGCAGGCCACGGTGCCGCCCTGGCGCAGCGCACACGTATGCCGTAGGCCGGCGGCGACCGCATCGGAGCCCAACGGCTCCGGGTCGGGTTCCGGTTCTGGGTCGGGGAGGCCGCACCGGCGCGTCAGTTCGGTTTTGGGCACGCTCAGGTCTGCCAGTTGGTGGTTCCACCTCTTGACCCAGGCCTGCAGCCGCACGCCGAAGTTGGCGCGCAGGTCGCCGTTGACGACAAGGCAGTCATGGTCATCGGTATCGACCACAGCGTCGACGCCTGGGCCGAAGTCGCCGTACATGCCGGCCTCGGAGCCGCTTCCGAACACGAGGGACAGGTCACCCCCGGCGAACACGTCGGCGGTGACCTTTACGTCAGCATTGAACTCAGCCGGGTCGGCAGTGTGGGAGAAGTCGTCCTCCAGGGAGTTGCCGTCGGTGCTCGACAGGGTGAACGCGAACGAACGTCGTTGCTCGAACCCGATCGACCCTGGCGCCGATACACCGAACGTGAACGCGGGGTCGAGGTTGAGGGTGATCGGCACCCCCGACACGAACCCGATGGTGGCGCGGAGCCGATTACGTTGCTCGAACTGGGTGGTGATGGTGCAGGAGAACCCGGTCTTGGCTTGCACGTCGATGGACGTGACGGCTTGCCCGCTGACCTGCAGCAGCAGGAACGGGTCACGGCCGAGTAAGGGGTCGCCGGCATCGAATTGCTGGATGGCCCGCATGTGCGCAAAGTTGATGTCGATCGGTATGGGGCTGGAGGTGTCCCACAGGTCCTCGGAGTTTACGGTGACACCGCTGGCGTCCTCGCACGCGAAGTCACCGGGGCTGAAAGACATTAGTTCCGGGCCCGAGGACGCTGCCGCCGCCGGTGCGGCCTCATCCACGGGTGACACGGTCATGGTGATCGGTATGTCGATGTCCATGGTCATGGCGGGGAACGCCTCGTCCAACGCGGCCTCGACGACCTCCACCCGCGCGACACCACCCAAGGGCGGCGCGGCCGACGCGACAGTGGCGATCAGCCCGTCGGTCAGACCGGCGGTGGGTTGCACCACCAGATGGTCACCCACCGCCGGGGTGTGCGCGGCGGCGTCAAGCGACAGCACCAGCGACAGATCGTCGCTTCCGGCCTCCACACCCACGACCTCGCCGGGGGCGACCAGGCTGGTGCGCTCCCCCAACTCCGCTTCCACCGTGGCTCCTGGGATAACCGCTGTCGGCGCCGACGGCTCGGACAGGTCCCCGCCGGCCTGGGTGGCCACCGTGAAGTAGTAGGTGTCGCCGTTAGCAAGGCCGGTGGCGGTGAACGTCGTGTCGGTCACCGCCGCCGTGGTCACCGTTTCCCACGGGCCCGACGCCGCCGAGGACTGGGACACCACGTAGCCGCTGGCCTGCGGGTGCGAGCTCGGCTGCCAGGACACCTCGGCGCTGGTATCACGCCCCACCACCACCACCTGCGAGGGAGCAGCCAGCACAGGACTCGGGGACGGGGCGGGCTCCGGGTCCGCGTGCAGGACGTCCAGGGCCCGCACCAGCACCGAGGCCATCTGGTCGCGCCGGGTGCTCGCTCCGGGCGTATATGTCGTGTCGGTGGTGCCGTTGACCAACCCCAGGTCGGCCGCGGCGTTGATGTTGCCCGCGTGGCTGTTGCCAGCAATATCGGCGAACCGTGTCGAGGCGACTTGCAGGCTGTCCACGTCCACGCCCTGCGCCCACGCCACCGCCCGAACCAGAAACGACGCCACCTGGTCGCGTCGCACGAACTGGCCAGGACCGAAGGTGGTGTCGGTGGTGCCGCGGGTGACCTCGATGGCGGTCAAGACCCCGATGTCGGCGGCGTGGACGTTGCCGTCAA